>CAMWQY010000046.1 GCA_947176355.1 uncultured Porphyromonadaceae bacterium | reverse complement strand
GGCCATGAATCTGCAATTTTCTGGCGCAAGGGATCAAGCTCGTATTCCATTTCAAAATTTGGAACATACTCCTTTATTTTTGCGTAAATTTCCTCTGGATCGAAGCTCATTGCAGTGATATTAAATGAGTTTCTGTGTTTTAGTTTAGAAGGATCAGCTTCCATGATTTCTACTGCTGCACGCAGGGCGTCGGGCATGTACATCATGTCCATCAGCGTTCCGGGTTTGAGCGGGCATTTGAATTTTTCTCCGTTCACTGCATAATAATATATGTCAACAGCATAATCGGTGGTGCCACCACCCGGAGGAGCTACGTAGCTGATAAGACCCGGAAAACGAACAGAACGCGTATCTACACCAAAACGTTTGGCATAGTAATCGCTAAGAAGTTCACCGGAAACTTTTGTTACACCATACATAGTATCGGGACGTTGTATAGTATCCTGAGGGGTTTTGGTGTGGGGTGTAGAATTGCCGAAGCTTCCGATCGAGCTGGGAGTGAAGACAGCACATCCTTTTTCTCGTGCCACTTCAAGAGTATTGAAAAGACCGCCGAGGCCAATTTTCCAAGCTAATTGAGGTTTCACCTCCGCCACAGCACTAAGGAGAGCGGCAAGATTGTATATTGTGTCAACCTTATATTTATTTACTGCATCGGCTATCTGTCCGGGATTGGTAATATCCACTATAGCGGAGGGTCCGGATTCAAGGAGTTCGCCCTTAGGCTCAGCTCCGGGAATATATCCCGCCACTACATTACCTTGCGGATAAAGACCGCGAAGCTTCATTGTCAGTTCACTGCCGATCTGGCCGGTACTGCCTATGACAAGTATATTTTTCATTTCTATGTAGATTAGACATTTAAGGGATTACATCCCGCGCATATAGCAAAACGTCGGGAATCCGTCTGCAAAGTTACATTATTTTTTTGACACTTCCACAACATACCCTAAAAAAATTTCACTCTGTTTTGCTTTTTGCCAAAAAGCACCCCTAAAAATTAATGGTGTTGGTTGAAATTCGGACACAAAAATTTCAGTTCATTTTTTCTATTTCAAATTCAGTTCTTTCATAATCTAAAAGTTTATGCGAAAATAACGTATTTAATCGCAAAATCTTCAGTAAAAAAACAAAGATCTTTAGAGCATATTTTAATTTATCAGATTTTTTTATTAATTTTGGGGAATTCTAAGCATATTAATAATTATGGCAGCGACTTTGAAATATCCAATAGGGATTCAGACCTTCTCAAAAATCAGGAAAGGCGGGTACCTCTATATCGATAAGACCGGCTACATTAAAAAATTAGCTGAATACCCATTATATTACTTTCTGAGTCGACCTCGACGATTTGGAAAGAGCCTTCTCTTAAGCACCATGCAATCTTATTTCGAAGGGCACCGGGAACTTTTCAATGGTCTTGCCATAGACACCGAAGATACAGACTGGACACCCCATCCGGTGTTGATGCTTTCATTTGGTTCATTCAATCCGAAATCAGAGGACTCAATCGACGATATGCTTTCCAGCATATTTTCACGATATGAAGATATTTATGGAAGCATCAAGGGAATCAAGGATTTACCACAGAGATTTGAGAATCTTATAATCAATGCTCATAATAAGACGGGGCAAATGGTGGTGATATTGGTAGATGAATACGATGATCCACTTTTGACCACACTTGACCGTCCGGAGCTTAATGCATATTACCGTCAACTGCTTAAAGGAGTCTTTTCAGTACTCAAGTCAGCTGACAGTCATATTCATTTTGCTTTTGTGACGGGAGTATCTCGTTTCAGCCAGACAAGTCTTTTCAGTGGGGCTAACCATCTTACGGATATTTCGTTTGAAAATGAATTTGCTGGTATTTGTGGATTGGATGAAGATGAACTAAAGTACTTCCTTTCAGATTCAATAAGTGAATTTGCCCAAAAAGAGAACGTATCTCATGATGAGGCGTTTGGAATACTAAAAGAAAACTACGACGGTTATCATTTCTGTCAAGATAGTCCTGATATTTATAATCCATTCAGTTTACTCAGTGCTCTTAAATATAAACGAATTTCAGACTTTTGGTTTAAGACCGGGACACCTTCATATTTGATAAATATGATGAAAAGGGATGATTTTAACCTTCCCGACCTTGATTGTATAGAAACTATGGAGAGTGGGTTGAGTGTAAAGGAATCATATCTCAATAATCCGGTGGCTTTGCTGTTTGAGGCAGGTTATCTGACAATAAAGGGTTATGATTATGAAAAGAAACTTTACACTTTAGGGCTTCCAAATGTGGAAGTGGCAGAAGGATTTTCCAAAGCTCTTATGCCAATTTATTCCAGCCGTTCGGAAAGAGAGTGTGAGGATCTGCTAATGGTAATGAGAAATGCAATTATTGATGGTGAAGCCGAGAAGTTTATGGAAGTTCTACAGACATTCCTTGAAGGTAATCCCTATGGCAACACAGAGATAACAAAAAGGGAGAGTTATTTTAAGAACAATATTTATATTATCTTAAAAGCACTTGGATTCTTGCCACGTGCTGAAGAAGAGACATGCAGTGCTCGGATGGATGTCATGCTGCGGACCAGGAAATATATATACATTTTTGAACTTAAGACCAACGGCAATGTCAAAAAGGCTTTAGAGCAGATCGAGGATAGAGGATACTCGAGACCATACACTCATTCAGGTAAGACTGTCATCAAAATAGCTGCCAATTACTACAATAAGCGTAATAATATAGATGGTTGGGAGATAATAAGAGACTGACGGTTGAAAAGAGACAAAACCTGCTTGAAAACCTGATGAGGCATTACTCTAAACAACTTCAAAAAGATAATTAACTATAAGAACTTACGAGGATTGTATGAAAATCATACAAAAAAGTGTATGATTTTCATACAATTTACATTTTTGATGACATAAAAACTTTGCCGTTACAAAGTATAGGAGTATCTTTGCAGCACAAAACAAAGATCACTCAATATGAACATCATTCTACACAATCTCAAGGTAGCCGTCAGGAATCTGATGAAGTATAAGCTTCAGACCGCCATCAGCGTGCTGACCATTGCTGTCGGTATCGTCACTCTGGCACTCGTGCATTCCATTATGACACGCTATCGTCTTCCCGATATATTTGATCAGCCATATAGTGACCGTGCGTATGAAGTGTCATTTAAGACAATTGAAAATGGAGAGGTTTCATTGTCAGTGTCTCCTGACTTAATCAGCGCACTAAAGGGAAACGGGGGGCTACGAAATGCTGAAAGAGTTGTTGTTCCCAATGGAACTATATTTTCTAATAAAATGGAATTCCAGCTAAGCGATTCTACTCTTAGAAAAGGAGAAGTGATGGCTACTGTTATCGACCCGGAGTATCCTGAATATGCCGGCCACCATTCTGCTATTACCGGAGAAAAGATCAGGAAGCTAAAAGCCGGGGAAGCAATCATAGCAGAAGATATAGCAAAAAAAATCTTTCATGGTGAAAATCCAGTTGGAAGGTCGGGCGAAATAGAGACAATGGGCGAACCCCTTTATCCTATCACAATCATTGACGTTTTCCAATCATTGTCTTCTAACGAACCATATTCATCAAATAATGCATTATATTATTGTGAAACAAATAATATTGAAGAATACCAACATGTGCTTGGAATCGGAAAGATTAATGTACTGATGAGGGAACGATCGACAGAAGAGAAACTAATCAACGAGATAAATACACGGATTAAGACTTTAGGTTTGGAGGCTGAACTCTCCAAAGTCGTGGAGCAAGATAATTACAAAATGATTGTTCCTATCAAAATGATTGTATATGCTGTTGGCTCGTTAATTCTTTTGGCGGCTATCATAGGTTTTCTTCGTATAGAGTTCCAGATGTTTCATATCCGACGACGGGAGATGGCACTGAGAATTGTAAATGGTGCCAGCAGAAGGCAAGTTTTCAATTGTATTCTCATTGAAATAGTTCTTATAATCACTCTTTCCGTTATCCTCGCATTGTTGCTTGGGAATATCCTTCAATGTTTCATTGACGACATACTCCATACAGATTTGAATGATGAGTTTCTGTCAAACCTATTAAAAAGTAGAGGTATACTTATATATAGCATTGTGACAGGTGGAATATTGATTGTAGTATGTGGTTTTATTGCATCGATTTCACTTTTTTATATAGGTAAAAGTCAACATTTGGAGATAAGTATGCGTAAAAGAAACAGCCATAGGTTGCGCAATATCATGTTATGTTTTCAGATTGTGGTATGTATTTGCTTTGTAACCTCTTCATTCATCTTGGTCAAAGGAGGAAACTGGATCCTAAAGATATGTAATGTCCCCGAGAATGACAGCCAACAGGCAGAATATCTTTATGTTGAATTACACCAATCTTCACACCGCGATCAGTTGTCGGATGAAATCAAGCGTCTCCCGGAACTCGCAGATATGATCAATTGTTACTCGGGTTATATATCGTTTAATGAGATAATGCAAAATCCTGATATCAAAGAAAAACTTCAGCAAGATCAGAGATTTATGCCTTTCTATAAGGTCTATTTTACCAATGATACAACGCTTCTCTCAAGTCTCGGAATAAAAGTTGAATGGCTTCCAAGGGATATAAACCGTAACGAAAGTTTGCTGATCGGAGAGAATGCTTATAAGAGTTTTGAAAAAGTTGGGCTTATTGATAAAGGAACTTTATCTTTTTGGAATAAAGATCTTGTGCTTCCCATAGCCGGCATCATAAAAAAATTTCCATATGATATGTATGGTTGGAGCTTTGTAGCTATAGGGGATGTTCCAAATTCCATACCAACTAAAGTATTGTTGATACCCCAAAAAGGAAAAGGTAAAAGTCTTATGAAAAGTGTGGAAGAGACAATAGCGCGAATTGATCCTGAACTATTGACAAAAATAGTCTACAATTATCGGGAGAATGAAAACACATTGCCTTTTATTGTCGAATCAGCCAGGTCTGTAGGCTGGATATTAGGCGGCGTAAGCATATTGATCTGCGCCATGAGCATTTTTAGCACCATTGCATTAGATACTCGAGGGCGGAGAAAAGAGGTCGCAATCCGAAAAGTAAACGGGGCAAAGAGTAAAGACATATATAGAATGTTCGGAAGAATATATGCAATACTCATTGTCATAGCTTTGGCGATAGCTGTTCCTTTATGTATTTTGTTCAATCGATGGGTTGAAAACTATGTAAATGAATCTGTGACCATAAGCACATCACTTTCCCCTGTCTTGCCGATTATTCTTGGGAGCAGCATTGTCATTATTCTCATATTTATGATTGTCAGCTGGCAAATTCAAAGAGTAATGCAAGTGAATCCAGCAAAAATTATTGCTAAGGAATAAGTGTGCACTCCTTATAAATAAGCAATTTATACATTCACAATAAAAACGAAATAATTATGGAAATCAAAAAGTTTTATAGACTTATTTGTCTTGCTTCGCTATTGTCAGTTGCGATAACGGCAACGAGTGCAAAAGTGGTAAAAATGGTGAATCCTTTAGTTGATCAAACAAATACAGCAAATTTATTCATTGATGCCGTGGAATTGACACCGGATTCAACCATCATAAACTTGCACACTTACAATTATATAGGAAGGAACATAAGAATTCAGCCCGGTGTTAAGCTTATGCAAGATGGAAAAAGCTATCCTTTGCGTAGTGCGAATGGAATAGAGCTTGGCAAGTGGATAGATATTCCTGCTTTGGGAGACTCAATATTCACGCTTTCATTTGAGCCCCTGCCAATAAAGACAAAGACCTTCGATTTCATCGAAGGTGATGGAGATAATGATTTCAAACTTGAAGGCATACACACCGATAAGTCATTTGACAATAAGACACCAATTGACAATCTGAACGAGCTTGGTTTGCAGAAATGGGAAAAAGGCACAGCTGTCCTTAACGGCAAGATAATGAATTATGACCCATCGGGTGAGCAGACGACAGTGACAGTATATCCACGTTCGGCACTTGGTCGGCAAATCGATAAGAACATAGGTACTACAACCATCAATCCGGACGGATCGTTTCATCTGGAAATTCCATTGTTTCAGACATATCAGCCTTGTTTCTTCACAGCACCAGGTTTTTACGGACTTATCTATATTTCTCCCAACGAAGAAACGCGCGTGACAATAGATCCAACGCAACGAACCAACAGAGGTCATAGCGGCAAAGACGGTAGTGTTGTCTTTACCGGAGCTAATAATGAACTCAACAATCAGCTCGCTTTGAATATCGGACATGATATGGTATGGGATGTCTTCACAAACAATCGATCAAGGGATAAACAATATTCGTCACTGACAGAGTATAAATCAGATGTTCTTCGTCATACAGCAAACAGAAAAGAAAAAATCAAACGGCTGCCGTTCACTCCTTCGATGAAGCAGCTATTGAATATCATGATTGATAATGATATGGTAAAATCGCTATCTGATAATTCTGACTTTCAAAACTCAGGCTTTATCGACTCGTATTATTATGATTTTTTGAATCAATTTGAGCTTAATGATCCTGTGTGGATGTGGTCGGATAATTTTGATTCCTCAATAAGCTTTCTATACGCATTGGATCCTGAGAATCTAAGGGTAAAATCTGAGACACTTTCAGAGTTCCATAGTTATTTGATTGAAAATAACATTGCCAAGGACCAAGATGCAGAAATAGCTTCTGTTCTTATAGCAAATAGTATTGATAGGATTCCAAAAGATGTGATAGATGAATTCGCCCGGGTTGCAGCAACAAGAGTAAGTCATTACTGCGATTCACTGAATCTTGAAGGAACTGAACGTATTTCCGCAGAGCGACTTATGGACAGATTAAACCGAGGTGAAATTAAAAACTTCAACGATGTAAATTCATACTATCTTACATGGCTTATCAATTTATTGAGCAAAGGACATAAATTTACTTTTAGTGAGGCTTCTGAAATACCATTCGAAAATGATATTGTAGACAGCTCTATTAGATTCTTTGATGAAAATGATTCGATAATATCTGACTTCAACGCTAAATACGAAGATAAATATAATGAATGGAAGTTTGAAAAGGATATAGACAAATCTATTGAAACATTTACAAGACTATATGGCAAGGATACTCCAATCATCAACCAGCTTTTTGCATGCTATGCATACATGAGATATATAGAGCGTCGCAATACTCTTTCGGAAAGCTATCTTGCCAACTGCCGCAGACGACTTCCTGACAACTTTTATGAATATATTGTTATGCAGAATAATGAAATGGCAAAAGTTTTACAGCGTGCAAAATCGAATCTTCTTGAAATGAAAGCTGAAAATTCCGGCGATGAAGTGCTTAGGGATATCGCTGAAAAATACAAAGGAAAGGTGATTTACATCGACATTTGGGGCACATGGTGCTCTCCGTGCCTACACGCCATTTCTGAGATTCAACCTATAAAGAAAGATTATTCCGATAATGTAGTCTTTGTCTATCTCGCAGACGAGTCTTCACCAAAGAAAACGTGGGAAGAGAAGATACAGTCAATTGAAGGAGAGCATATACGTCTCACACAGAATCAGATGCAAGAAATAATGAATAGGTTTTCATTTAACGGCTATCCTTCTTATATCGTAATAGATAAAGATGGTTCAATATCTTACACAGGGTTCATACATGGACTCGATAATGTAAAGAAAATTCTTGACGAGGCTATTGCCAAATAAAACTACTATACACAAATTCCGAAATATGACCATATAATAGCAGTTTTGCATTTTGGGTTACTTGATAAACAATATTTTGACCCAAATTCTATGATATGGGGTTCGTTTAAAGTCTCTTTCTTTAAATAATTTGGGAATGTGAAGATTTTTTTGTAATTTTGCCTTTTGAAATGTCATAATTCAAGTTTCGCAAACGAAACTTATAAAATAACATCATACACATGCTTTCAAAGATAGAAGGACTTAAAGCTGAGATTTCTGCTCTTCAGGCCACAACCGCCGACGCAGTGGAGCAGCTCCGCATCAAATACCTGAGCAAGAAGGGAGAAATTTCTGCACTCATGAATGAATTCCGCACTGTTCCAGCAGAGCAGAAGCGTGAATTGGGACAGAAACTCAATGAGCTTAAGAACATAGCAACTGAGAAGCTTGCGGCTCTCAAGGAGTCGCTTGCGGATAATGCAGATAAAGAAAAGGGTAACATCGACCTTACAAGAACAGCTACTCCCCTACCCCTCGGCACACGCCATCCGCTTTCTCTCGTGAAGAATGAGATAATAAGTATCTTCAACAACATGGGCTTTACTATTGCCGAGGGTCCGGAAATTGAAGATGACTGGCACGTGTTCAGTTCGCTAAACTTTGCCGCAGACCATCCTGCACGCGATATGCAAGACACTTTCTTCATCCAGCGCGACGGCAAAGACGACATTCTTCTGCGCACACACACTTCAAGCGTACAGACACGCACAATGGAGCACACGCAGCCCCCTATCCGCATCGTATGTCCGGGTCGCGTATATCGCAACGAGGCTATTTCAGCCCGCGCACACTGTTTCTTCCATCAGGTGGAAGGTCTTTACATAGACAAGAATGTAAGTTTTGCCGACTTGAAACAAGTGCTTCTTGAATTCGCGCAACAGATGTTCGGACCGGAGACAAAAATTCGCCTCCGCCCAAGCTATTTCCCCTTCACTGAACCGAGTGCCGAGATGGATATCAGCTGCGGCATCTGCGGCGGTAAGGGTTGTGCTATGTGTAAGGGTACCGGTTGGGTTGAGATACTTGGCTGCGGCATGGTAGACCCGAATGTGCTCAAAGCCTGTGGCATAGACCCGGAAGTATACTCAGGATATGCATTCGGAATGGGTGTGGAACGCATTGCCAACTTGAAATATCTCGTCAAAGACCTTCGCTTATTCAGCGAGAACGACGTGAGATTCCTTGATGAGTTTGTGGCAGCGCACTAACCTTAATGCATAATGCATAATGCATAATTCATAATTAACGTACATCATATTACGCGAAACGCACTACGCAAAACGGAAAACGCAAATGAGGAAGAAGGAGAGATATGATAGGATTATCTCTACATTCGAGGAGATAATGCCGGAGCCAAAGACGGAACTTCACTATGACTCTCCGTTTCATCTGCTCTTGGCGGTGATTTTGTCGGCGCAATGCACAGACAAGAGAGTGAATATGGTCACTCCTGCCCTCTTTGAAGCTTATCCTGATCCCGCCTCCTTAGCAGCCGCCACCGAAGAGGAAGTATTTCCATATATCAAAAGCGTCACATTTCCCAACAACAAGACGCGCCACCTTCTTAAGGCGGCGCGAATGCTTGTGGAAGATTTTAATTCGGAAATGCCTTCCGACATTGATAATCTTATGAAGTTGCCGGGAGTGGGACGCAAGACAGCCAATGTGATGCTGGCTGTAGTTTGGGGCAAGGCTGCGATGCCCGTCGACACGCACGTCTTCAGAGTGTGCAACCGAATCGGCTTCACGAAAGATTCCCCTAATCCATTAGCTACAGAAAAGGAACTGGTAAAGAATATTCCGGAAGAGAAGCTTTCGAATGCGCATCACTGGCTGATACTACATGGGCGCTATGTATGCACGGCACGGAATCCGAAGTGTGGGGAATGCGTGATTGCAGACTGGTGTGCAAGCTATGGGGAGAAGAATTAAGTATTAAGAATTAAGTATTAAGTATTAAGTATTAAACATTGAACATTAAGTATTAAGGATTAAGGATTAAGGGTTTGGGGATGAGTTAAATATGGCGTGAAGCGCGTCGAAGCGAGCAAGCGAGTCAGGACCGAATTTTGACATGGAGTGTCTCACACGATCTAAAGACTTTTCCTCTCTTGGGTTGCCGGACTTGCTGAAGAATTTATCAGCATAGCAAATCAGTTTCTCCTCCAGAGTCTCAGGAAGCAAATCTATATGCGGAAGCGGCATGCCCGTTTCCGCAATTTCTTTTGCAGTGAGTCCTGAGCCGGTATGCCTCTCACAAACACGCGCGAATGCCTCGTCGACACCTTCCTTTCTTAATAATTCCCCGCCCAATAGTCCATGTCGGATATATGGCTCGTCTCCATAGCAATATATGCCCGGAGCATTGCATTTGAAAATGCCAATGTCATGGAGCATTGCGGCATTATACACAAACTCACGGTCGATATTCAATTTAGCAGTATCAGCCACAGCGAGAGCTTTTCGAGCTACCATTTCAGAATGGGTCAGAAGCAAATCGAGGAGGGCAGAGCCCTCCTCGTAGTATTTACTTAATATCAATGCATAATTCATAATTAGTTTTCTTCGATGATTTCCACCCAGCCGTGAGTATCCGGTTCTTCACCAAGTTGGATTGCACGGAGTTTGTTGTAGAGGATGGTTGATTTCTCACCAGGAGTTCCGTCGCCATACTTATAGCTCTTTCCGGTATCGATATCGTCGATAACCCCTACCGGTGAAATTACAGCCGCAGTGCCACAAGCGCCAACCTCATCGAATGTCTCAAGCTCCTCAACCGGAATATGACGTCGCTCCACAGTCATGCCGAGATCTTCGGCAAGCTGGCAGATACTCTTGTTTGTGATGGAAGGAAGAATTGAATCAGAAGCCGGAGTAATGTAGCTGTTTCCTCTGATACCAAAGAAGTTGGCAGCTCCACACTCATCAAGATATTTCTTTTCCTTTGGATCAAGATAGAACATAACAGAATATCCCATGTCATGAGCAAGCTCTCCGGCTTTCAAAGAAGCTGCATAATTGCCACCGATCTTAAATGCACCTGTTCCAAGAGGAGCAACACGGTCATACTTACGACTCATGCAAACTTTTGTAGGACTGAAACCTGTCTTAAAATAAGGACCGACAGGAGTGACAAACATCACCACCATATAGTCTTTAGACGGTTTAACTCCGACTTGCGGAGAAATACCTATCTCGAGCGGACGTATATAAAGACTTGCGCCGGTACCGTATGGAGGAACAAATTCAGCATTTAGCGCCACCACCTTACGCACCATCTCGCAGAAGATATCTACGGGGAGAGGCTCCATCATGATACCCTCAGCAGAACTACGGAAACGCTTGGCATTTTCATCCATACGGAACACACGGATCTTACCATCAGCCCCGCGGAATGCCTTAAGACCTTCAAAAGCCTCCTGACCATAGTGAAGGCAAGCAGCAGCCATGTGCATAGGTATATACTCGGAGTCGGACACCTCAATAGGGCCCCATTTGCCGTCGCTGAATGTGCAACGGACATTGAAATTTGTCGGAATGTATCCGAACGGGAGGTTTTTCCAATCTATAGCTTCCATAATTGTTTAAAGTTTAGGAGGTTTAAGAGGTTATGAAGGTTGAGAAGTAAATGAGGGTTGAGATGATTAGGCTTTTAGACTTTCTAAACCTTATAAAACTTATTAAACCACATATCAGACTGCTATCTTGCAAGTAAGATCGCCAACCTTTACAATATATACACCGTGAGACAGAGGCAAGCGATTTACACCGGCTGAAAGCGACTCATTACTTACTACCTGACCAAGAATTGTGAATACCTTAATCTGCACAGGTTGCGATGATACCACCACCACATGACCGGGTGACACACGAATTTCTATATCATTATCGCGAGCGACTGTGCTGAGACCGGAGACATCCGTGCGCACCGGTTCCCATCCTTTGGCAAAGGAAGAAAACGGCATCGCAATGGCAAGCAACATAGCCAAGGTTGCTATAATGACACACAGACGTCTGAACATAGATCAAGTATTAAACATTGAGTATTAAACAATGAGTATTGAACAATGAGTGTTTAATACCGGGTATTATTTTTTGATTTTGTTATATCTTGCATTCAATCCTTCAACGATCTCGTCGGTGATATCGAGTGCTGGATTGAAGTGAAGAGCAGCAGCTTTGTTGAATATGGCATCATAGCCGTGCTTTTTATTGTATTCCTCAATGAATTTTGTCACGGAGTCTGACACAGCGAGCTGTGCTTTTGCAGCAGCCTCAGCATATTTCTGTTGCATCATACCTACGGAACGCTCTGCATTGCTCTGCATGGAAGCAAGCTTCTGCTGGTCGGTGTCAAAACTTTCTTGAGAAAGGTAAGAATTGTTCTGCACCTTATTCTGAATCTGAGTAGCAAGCGACTGTAGAGAAGTCTGATGACGCTTAGTCTCGCTTTCAAGATTCTCCTGCATACGAATCATCTCCTCATTATAGTCCTTGGCAAGGATATATCTCGTAAGGAGTGTATCCATATCAACATAGCGATAATTTGGCAATGCCACGCTGTCTGCTACGGCTGTCTTCTTTGCAGGAGCTGCTTTCTCATCCTTGGAGTTGCCACATGAAGCCATTCCGCCTCCTATTGCAATGGCAAGTGCCAAACCAAGGCATGTGTAAAGATTTTTTTTCATTATATATTATTTGTTTTTAATTATTATTTGAAATTTGAGCTACTATTCAACGAGAATGCGCTATCCGAATGCAAAATTAATAAAAAATCGTGATTAGAGCGATAAGAAATGTAAAAGATTTGTTAAAATCAAATAAATTTCATATCTTTGA
>CAMWQY010000045.1 GCA_947176355.1 uncultured Porphyromonadaceae bacterium | reverse complement strand
CAAGAGTTCTGCCGAGCATATACGTTTGGTGTTTATAACAGGTATAAGCCGATTTGGTAAACTTAGCGTTTTTTCGGATTTAAACAATTTGAAGGATTTATCGTTTCTTGATGAGTTTGCCGACGTATGTGGCATATCCGAAAAGGAGATGCTTTCATATTTGAATCCCGGACTCTGTCGGCTTGCAGAAAGATACGGCATCTCCTTCGAATCAGCGATCAGACTGCTGAAGAGAAACTATGATGGATACCGATTCGCAGAGAACGGAAGCGACATCTATAATCCATGGTCTCTTCTCAACGCACTCAAAGATTCCAAGATATCAAACTACTGGAATGACACCGGTTTCCCAAAAATCGTAGCCAAGACACTGAAGAGTGTAAATGCCAATCTTGAGCAGATATTCGATACTTACTGCTCTGAAGATGATCTAAAGGGACTTGATCTACTTACACCCCAGCCCATTGCGCTACTTTATCAAACCGGCTACCTCACTATCAAAAGCTACAATCAAAAGATCAACCGTTATCGTTTAGGGATTCCTAATGAGGAGGTCAAGAAAGGGCTTTTCAACGTTCTTCTTCCGTATTACACCAAATGCCGCTCCGACGAGGAAACGAAAAAACTTGTAGGCGACATGGTGATGTACTTCATCTTAGGCGATGCTGACAAAGCGATGAAATGCATGCAAGCCTATTTCGCCGGTGTCCACTTCAAGATGAAGATGGACAATGAGAATAACTTCCACAACGCCTTCTTTCTACTTATGGATCTCGTAGGACTTGAAACCGAGACGGAGTCAGCCACCTCCGATCGCAGCATAGATATTACAGTCAGGACCGATGACTACATCTACGTCATCGAGCTGAAATATGACGGCAGCGCAGAATTGGCACTAAAGCAGATTGAAGAGAAGAAATACGACCGCAAATTCCAGATGGATGGCAGACAGATCATCCGCATCGGTGTCAACTTCTCATCTGAGACCCGCTGCATCGAAAACTGGAAAATCGAAATATAAGATTTTTTTAATTTTAAATAAGCTTTTAAAAATAGATAATCCAGATAAATCATGACTAAATTAAAAGCTTTCTCATTTCTATTGATTAGCATTTTTCTTTTTGCCTGCTCAAAAGAGAGAGAGCCTGATCATACGCAGCTTTATGAGGAGATACGCCACGTCAATAAGATGGAGTTTGCTTCAATGGCTGTCACAAAGACCGTAAAGACAGAGCGTTCCGATTGGTATAAAGTTGGCAAAAGGATAGCCGTCTATTCTTTCGACACATATCTCAAAGCTTACATAGATCTCTATCAATTCGAGATGGAGAATATGGAATTTGATGAGGAAAATAAGACAGTCAAGGTCACTCTCCCTCCTATCAAAGTGGAAATAGCCGGCAGAGATATGGAGATGAAAAAGGAATATGAGAATGTAGGAATGTTCCGCACAGAAATCGACTCTAAGGAAAGGGCAAAGATGAAAGAAAAGGCAAGTGCTGACCTTAAGAAGGAGTTGGAGGGAAATCCCGAATATAAACAGCGTCTTGAAGACTCTGCAAGAAAAAAAGCACGCTCATATTTCGAGAATCTATTCAAAAATGCCGGCTACACTGCTTACATTCGCTTCAGCGATGAGATCCCCGCCGGTGGAGATTTTAATATAAAAAACTATGATTAAGGCACTCAAATACATAATACCACTCGTCTTATTTGTCGCAATTGCTTTCTTTGGATGGCAACTTTACAAATATTTCCAAAGACCGGAAGAAATTGAAGTGCTCCCCTCTCGCCCGGGCGATGTGAAGGAAATGGCTCGGCTTTGCTCAATGGAGATATATAATGAGGTGTCAGTACTTGATACGGTCAACTCAAAAGTAATGTTTGCCGTCCAAAAACAATCCGGAAGCATAACTTTCGATATGGAAAACATGCAAATTGATGATTCCGGTGACACTGTAAAGATTGTACTTCCTCGAGAAATCGTAGAAGTCTACGAATCTGATGAAAAAAACGCTTGGGAAGTGATCGACACTAAAGCCATCGGACCAATGGCTTTTATAAGAAGCAATAAATTCACTACAGAAGAAGAAAATCGGGTAAAAAGCAAGCTTAAAGCAAATTCTATAAAACGTCTTTACGCCAACGGCACAGTTAGACAAGCAAGGAAAGATGCCGTCAACAACCTCTCTCGACTAATGGAAGGAGTCTACCGAAAACCGGTCATTGTGACCGATCATACACCAAATGGCAATCCAAATTTGCAAAAATAGAATGCTCTTTGGAAATTTTTGATTAATTTTGCAGAAATAATCTAAAGAATATGCACTTTAAAGGCTTTTTGCTATATTTTGTTTGCCTCGTGATTCTTCTGTCATCCAACTGCGACAGAGGGAAAGACAAATATGACTATGATGAAGCTCTAAGACGTGTAGTAACTGTCCAAAAGCTACAGAATTTTAATCCGGGAGACCCTGCCGTGGTGCCTCAAATGTCGGCTATTATCGACAGTATGAGCAATGACGGAAAGGATGCTTGCTATTTTGGTGCTGTAAATGTACTTATCGACCGTCTTTTCTCGGATGACAGGTTTTCTGAAGCCGACTCTCTCGCAGTAAGGATGCAACAAGAGGCAATTCATGAAAATGATTCTCTTTCAATTGCCATGTCTAAACGTGTAAGAGCCCAAATCCTGTATAAGTTGTCGCAATCCACCAGAGCTTTAGAAGAAATTATTTCCGCAATCCCATACGTAACAGAGCCTCTTAAGTCTAACACACATTTTGGCACTGCAACAAGCTTACAGGAGTGGACCCATATCATTGCTCAAGACAACCCAGACTCTTCTCTTATAAGGAAAGCAGGAAAAACATACGCTGATCTTGTCAAAAGATTTTCATCTGAAAATTCTTGGACTGATCCAACTGCCCATTATCCTGTCACTTCTCTCGCTTTTGAAGCAGAAAACGCTCTCTTCGACAAATCTATCAAACAAGCGGCAATCCTGCTCGACAGTGCTTCAAAGTTGATTAATCCGAATCTTCCGGCACGTGCATACGAACATTTCTTTAATACTCGTGCCAACTTTCGAATGATAATTGGCAATTACGATGGTGCGCTTGCTGATGTAGATACATTATTACAGACCCACCGTAGCTTTCCATGGTTTTACCTTCGCGATCTCCAGCTGAAAGCTGAAATAGAAAATGAAGCCGGATTGCACGAAGAGAGTGCAAAAACCTATTCTAAATATATTGCATACCACGATTCTGTATCTTCCATACTTACTGACAGACGACTTAACGACCTGACACTCCTATACCGCTCAGAATTAAACAAAGAAGAACGACGAACCCATAGAATTCGACTAATTGGTCTCGGTAGTGTGACGCTCTTGCTTCTTATTTTATTAGCTGCAACTGTCAAGTTTACCTTAGCTGAAAGGAAAAGAAACCGACTTTTAGTGGAACGACTTCACGAAAACGATCTTGTCGAACAAACTCTTTTTAAAAGTATATCAGAAGATAATAAAACATCAAATAAAATTTCCGATATATTGCGTCTTGACAAACACATGATAACAGACCGACCTTATACTGACCCTGCACTCAGCCGCAAAGAACTTGCGGAATTCCTCGGGATATCACAAGATACGCTTGCTCAGATGATACGCAATGAACGCAATTGTTCGGTACATTCATATATAAATTCCTTCCGAACTGAAGAAGCCCGCAGAATCCTTGATTCGGATTCAGAAATTTCTATTGCTGATATTGCCTCTTCGCTTGGGTTTGGCACGGCTCGCACTCTTCAACGAGCGTTTAAAGAACGATTCGACATGACTCCTTCCCAATATAGAACTGCCTCTAATGATATTCGCAAAAACTGAAAATCAATAAATTGGAAATTGTCGTACGCCCGATCTTTTTTTGTCGCGTCAATTTTGTAATTTTTTGCCGTATACAGCGTTATTATATATACTAATCAATCCAATGCTCAGGGAATATGCCCTAAGTAAAATAATATTTATATTCAAATGACATCATTTATCATAGCTCTTGCAGCTTTAATACTCGGATATTTTTTATACGGAGGCGTTGTAGAACGCGTATTCCGTACTGATCCTAATCGTCCTACTCCGGCCACTACTATGGCAGACGGTATCGACTATGTGGAGATGCCTACATGGAAGGTATATCTCATTCAATTTCTCAACATCGCAGGTGTTGGCCCGATTTTTGGTGCCATAATGGGCATCATGTATGGTCCGGCCGCATTCCTCTGGATTGTACTTGGCACTATCTTTGCCGGAGCGGTACACGATTTTATGTCGGGTATGATATCACTTCGCCTCGGAGGCAAGTCGCTTCCTGAGATTGTAGGCAGTGAGCTCGGGAAGAAAGTAAAGATGGTGATGAGCGTTTTCACATGTATATTGTTGGTAATGGTGATAGCTGTCTTTGTCCGCACGCCCGCCAACCTTCTTGCCACTCTCACACCTGAACATCTGAACGCAACATTTTGGGCTACCTGCATTTTCTTGTATTATATACTTGCCACTCTCCTACCTGTCGACAAACTCATCGGTAATCTTTACCCTGTTTTTGGATTCGCTTTGTTGTTTATGGCTGTCGGCATAATGGGCTATATGATTGTAAATGCAGTGCCAATTCCTGATGGATTTTCAGAAGGATTGTTCAACCGTCATCCTGCCGGAGAGGCGGCACCAATCTTCCCTATGATGTGCATTTCGATTGCCTGCGGTGCTATCTCAGGCTTCCATGCCACACAGAGCCCAATGATGGCTCGTTGCCTAAACAATGAGAAGCATGGACGCAAGGTTTTCTATGGCGCTATGATTTCGGAAGGTATCGTGGCTCTCATCTGGGCGGCAGCTGCAATTGCTTTTACAGGTGGCTACGACAAACTTGCCGGCTATATGGCAGAAAACGGATCAGATGCCGGCATTCTTGTGCACGATGTTTGTGTGAATTGGCTTGGCACTTTCGGAGGGATCCTTGCCATTCTTGGTGTAATCGCTGCTCCTATCACAACGGGAGACACTGCTATGCGCAGCCTTCGCTTGATCATAGCAGATTCTATAGGTCTTCAGCAGAAGAAATTCACAAAACGCCTGATTGTGACTCTACCTATCATTGGGGTTTGCTATATTCTTTTGAATATCAATTTCGATGTTCTCTGGAGATATTTCGCTTGGTGCAACCAGACTCTATCTATCTTTACCCTCTGGGCTTGCAGCGTCTACTTAGCACGCTTCAAGAAGGCATATCTTATCACAATGATTCCGGCGATGTTCATGACTGCTCTTTGCGTAAGCTTCATCTGCTATGCTCCTCTTGGAGCATACACCAAAGGAGTTGGGCTTCCTCTATATGCAAGCGAGGCAATCGGCATGACAGCAATGGCTATATGCACATTGCTTTTCTTCAAATGGCAACGCGCTCTCGACCCGGACCTCACCCCTGCCGAATAAAAAGAAAATTGTCGCATCAAAGAGGATAATTGTCGCGTCTAAAAATTTAAGATTTGATGGTTTTGTAGTAACTTTGCATCTTGAAAAATATTAACCGATATGAAAGAAGATATAACAAAAGAAACATACGTGAAACCTGAATCCGAGATCATCAATATCGAAGTAGAACAGCCAATCCTCAGTGCAAGTGCCCCCGACTTCGGCAATGGTGGAAGATGGGGATTCCCTGAATAAAAATACAATGGAAATAAGAAGTTTTTTCACATCGCTCCCCATCCTTGCGTTGTTATGCGCATGTCAGACGGAAGCTCCAAAGGAAAATTTCGAACCGAAGCGCGTCCTGACTGTCAAGGCTATGCTTCCTGGTTCTGATGATACACGCAGTTGCCTCGCATTTGGTAATCCTGTCTACAATACCCGTGCGCAGATTACCTATGGAAACTCTGATCCAAATAAAGAGGTTTTCATCTGGGATGAAAAGGATTGGGTGACAGCTTTTAATATTACCAGATTGTCTGAATGTCCTAAGGGTGTAGAGCTTGAAACAACATCTATATCTTCCGATGGAAAAATCGCTATTTTTGAATCACCGGACTTTAACCCTGATTTTAAAATTAAAGCCGGTGATTTGATTTTTGTAAATTATTACGAAACTAAACGGAAAATCAACGATGATCTTTCGTATGATGATCGTGATATTTTTACAATAGGTGTTGGAACTGAAGAAAATAAACCTCAGTATGTAGTTGAAAATCCTGATGATGCTTCCTTATCATATATGAAGGCCAATCTAAAAATGTATGATATTGTGACTGCAGTAGAGGATGACAAGATTCCTGATTTACATTTCAAACACTTATCTGCTATCATGCGCGTTACTCTGCGAAATGAAACAGACAAGTATATATATCCCACTAAATTAGAGTTCAAATATCCGGGGACTCAGTCCTTTTTCAACACCACATTATATTGTAGCGTTGACACTACCTTATCAAGTGGTCTAAAAGTATATACTGAAAATGAATTTTTCAATGGCTCTGACCCATATACGGATAATATTGGAACTACCATCAATGGTAAAAATGACACTAAGGACATTGGAGACTCCATCGCACCGGGTAAAACATACGATCTCTATATTTCTACTGTACCGAAAATTGATAATAAGGCTACTGGTAATAGCCTGACTATTGACCTAATAAAGAGGCACAATACCAAACGTCCATATACAATTACTTTGGATGGTTTCAACGTACCTATAAAAGCTGGTATGCGTTATTGGTTTAATCTGACTGCAGTATCAACGATAACAGAAACTGATACTATAAATAAGCTTGTGCTAACTTCAGATTGGCTTAAAGCTCATCCTGACGCAAATCCATAATAAGTGTAGTTCATAAGGAAGAAAGTAGTAAGCGCACTCCGTGCGCGTCCACTCGCATCAAGCGGTAACCTAATCGAAATGCCCTTACAATACACCTTTCAAGTTGGCGGACATATCTTCGCTCTCGATTATCCCAATGGAATGCTGTCTGAAAAGGAGTTGCTCCCATACGCTCCTTTTCGGACAGACTCTTGTTTTGTAAATGACCGGCTTTTTTCTCTTTCTATCATAGATGATCCGGATGCTTTGGCTGCAAATGATCCTGCCTCTGCTAATCTTGAGGATGAAAACGGAAAGACTACAATATTCACACATGAAGACGGAAGTATGACAATCTACCTTACTACCGTTACTGGTAGTCAATGCTGCCGCATCAGAATTTCCGAAGATTATAAATCTGCGAAAGCATGGATAGGTGGAACTTCGGGAGAACGTCGCTATGCTATTGACACGGCGCTGATGCTGCTCTATACTTTCGCTTCATCTAAGCACGATACTCTTTTGGTTCATGCCTCCGCTATTGAATTAAACGACAAAGGCTATCTATTTTTAGGCAAAAGCGGTACAGGCAAAAGCACTCATAGCCGCTTATGGCTCGAAAACATAAAAGGACCAAAATTGCTAAATGATGACAATCCAATTATAAGGATCTCCCACGGAATAGTATACGTTTATGGTTCTCCATGGAGCGGAAAGACAAGTTGCTACCGAAACAAAAAAATTCCCATAGGAGGCATAGTGCGTCTGCAGCAAGCTCCATTAAACAAGATTACTCGCATAACCGGAATAAAGGCATACGCAGCTCTCCTTCCCTCTTGCTCCTGTATGAAATGGGATCATGAAATGGCACACGCAATCCATTCCACAATAAGTAAGGTCATCGAAAGAGTACCCATATACATTCTTGAATGCCTTCCTGATAATGAAGCTGCCATTCTCTGCCACGAAAAATTGGAAGGAAATGAATGACACACGAACAATCGACAACGACACCCTCCTCGGTGAGATATGCTTACAACTTTCCCAAGGCAAAAAGGTCAGACTAAGGGCAAAAGGGAACAGTATGAGACCTTTTATTCACGGGAGCAAAGACATTCTTCTGTTAGCACCTTCAGACTGTCTTAGAAAAGGAGATGTGGTTTTGGCAAGGATCGACGAAAAACGATATGTGATCCATAGGATAATTGGAATAAGAGGTGAGAAAATAACTCTTATGGGAGAAGGTAATCTTTATGGGAAGGAGGAATGTTCCCGCTCGGATGTATTTGGAATCGTTGAAAGCGTGATACATAATGGTAAAGCATGCGACTTCACATCATCCTCTTCTCATATAATGGCGATTGCATGGAGAATGCTTCTTCCAATAAGAAGAGCTAAGACTAAAATTATTAATTTGATTGAAAAAAGATGAAAAAGATAGAGGGCTTTGTAATGCGCAGGCTTGGCCAAGAAGCCATGATAGTGGCTGAGAGTGTGGACCTGATCGATTTCGACAGAATTGTTTCCATAAATTCTTCTGCCGCATATATTTGGGAGTCCCTTCCGGATTCTGACTTTAATTCGGAGACTATCGCTAATTTACTTACCGAGCGATACGATGTGGACGGAAGCACTGCCGTCAAAGATGCTGAAGAGTTAGCGACAACATGGCTAAATGCAGGAATTATCTCAGAATAACGGTTTCTTCCAACTAAGTTAATGAAAAAAGAAAGACCCGGAAATCCACAGTTTACAGACCAACTGCTATCTCTTGTCAGGTCATCACTCTGGCAAGAGCTGGCTGATGAGACTATATTTTCTAAAAACGATGTTAACTGGCAGGAAATAGCACGGATTGCATTGCAACATACAGTCGGGCCTTTAGTTTTTGAGGGTGCTCTGTCATTGCCGTCTGAAATCCTTCCACCTAAAGATTGGAGACAGAGAGCTCTGACATTCACAGAGCGAAACCGACGGACTCACCAACTTCTTGACAGTTGCGTGGCAGAATCTGTGTCAAGTCTTGATAAGGAAGGAATAAAGTCAGTTTTACTCAAAGGACAGGCATACGCACGCGCCTATCCCAAACCGGAGATGCGCCAATGCGGAGACATAGATCTATATGTAGGTGATGAGCATTATCTTACTGCTTATTCTGCAATAAAGAAATTCGGTTGGAAAAGGGATGAAGAATTCCAGCCTAAGGCTAAGCATTATGGATGTTGGCTACATGGAATACTAATTGAGTTACACAGAATTGCCGGTAAATTACCGATAGGCTCCGCTGACTTCAAATTTCAGAAATGGAGCAAAATCCAATTAAACGAATCCCATGCATATCTAATCATAGGAGGAGAGAATGTTATGGTGCCTCCTCCTATGTTCGATATTGTATTCGTTTTCATGCATCTATACCTTCACTTTCTTAATGGAGGAATAGGGCTCAGACATATATGCGATTGGACTATGCTTATGCACTCTCATGCAAAAGAAATTGATTACGGAAATCTCGAACAATTGCTTAAGGAATTTCGGCTCTTGAGAGCATGGAAGGTATTTGCTCCGATAGCAGTAGAGCATTTGGGACTACCATCGGAGGAATGTCCGTTCTACACATCAAAATACAGCAAGAAGGCTGAAAGAATACTGTCGTTCATCATGAAAGAGGGGAATTTCGGCAGAGCCTCGAAGAAACGGACGTTCCGACCTAACGGTTATTTAGCTGGAAAAAAATACTCTTTCACGAGAAATAGCGCTCGTATGTTTTCAAAATTTTGCATAGACCCGTATATAATATCACGGAACTACTGCAGTTATTTAATAAAGGGGATAACTCATGTCGTTAAAGACATAATGAAGAAGAGAAACTGACAATGATAAAATACATTTGGGGAACGACAGCCGGATTTCGCCGACGAATTGCATTGATTGCTTCTGCCGGAGTAATCAGAGTAGCAACAGGACTGATTTTCGTGGCTTTAAGCAAACGTGCCGTGGATCTGGCTACTGGTGCTACATCAGGAAATATTACTCTTTGTGTGATAGGATTGGTCACTGCAATAGCTGTGGAACTTATATGCGCAGCTGTAGGTAATCGGACAGCGGAACTGTCTGAGGCAGACATGAAAAACAAGCTTCAAGAAAAGCTATTCTCTCGTCTCATGACCACTACCTGGGGCGGAAATGAGAGATTTCATTCCGGAGAGATCCTTTCGCGTCTGACTGAAGACTGCCGGGTTGTGGCTGAATGCATGTGCAAGACGATACCTACAATCATAATAGCAGCAGTGCAGCTTGGCGGGGCGTTCCTGTTTCTATGGTATTTCAGCCCTTTGCTCGCTATTACCCTCATAGTGATTCTACCGGTATTCTTTTTTGCTGGAAAAGTATTTTTCCGAAAGATGAAGGTTTTGACCCGGCGTATCAGAGACATAGAGAGTCGCCTTCAAGAAAGGATGCAAGAAAGTCTTCAGCACCGTATACTTCTCATCACATGCCGGAATATAAATCGGACTATGGATGCTATCACGTCTCTTCATCACTCGAGATACAGCATAATCAGGAGGCGTGCAAACATCACGATGTATTCTCGCACTGCAGTAATAGCCGGGTTTGAATCAGGGTATCTCGCAGCTTTCCTATGGGGGATTATCGGTTTATACCGAGGAACTATTACATTTGGAATAATGACCGCCTACCTCCAGCTCGCGGGTCAGATACAACGTCCACTGGCAGAACTTGCAAGGCTTTTGCCGGGACTTATACAGTCGCACACTGCATTCTCGAGAATCCTGGAGATCGAGAATTTGCCGAAAGAAGATGATTATTCTGAATCAGCTATTGATGAAAGAAATCTTCCTGAGGGTATATCATTTCGTAATGTCACTTTTAGCTATCCGGGAGCAGAACATCCTGTCTTAAGTAATTTCTCACATACGTTCGCTCCTGGCAGTAAGACGGCAATTATGGGTGAGACCGGAGCGGGAAAGAGTACTCTACTTAGGTTGATTCTTGCGCTTTTTAAACCTCAGGAAGGTGATATAGAAATCTTTACGGATTCAACTGAAGAGAAGTCTTTAATTCCTGTGTCTGCCCTGACGCGCAGCCACATAGTATATGTGCCACAAGGAAACAGCCTTCTAAGCGGAACGATACGCTACAACCTCCGTACTGCAAAACCTGACGCTACAGAAGAGGAAATGTATGCAGCTCTTCATAATGCTGCGGCAGATTTCGTAAAGGATCTGAAATTTGGACTCGAAACTACATGCGGAGAGCATGGGGAACGCCTGAGTGAGGGACAAGCACAACGCATTGCAATAGCACGTGGCTTGCTCCGCCCTGGAACCATTATGCTCCTCGATGAGATAAGCGCATCCCTTGACGAGGAGACCGAAAAGACTCTTCTAAGGAGACTATCTTCCATGACTAACACACATACAATCATTTTTGTGACTCACCGCCCAGCCGTATTGACTTACTGTGACAGTAAATTAACTCTCTAAATTGTAAAATTTCCATATATGGTCGAACTTATCACTCCTAATTAACCTCAATTATCTTAACGTATATTTTTATTTTAAAAAAATTTATATTAACTTTGCAGTGCATACCCATTATGTTTCAGGTAGAGGTTAGCACAATAACAAATTATTGATATCATGAAGAAACTCATCATTGCTATTTTGGCACTAACTACAATCTTTGCAACTTTTGCAGCAGATTATAACTTATCGGGGAAAACCATCGTTTTCCTTGGAGACAGCTATGTGAAAAATCATCGTCGCCCTTCTGATGAGACATGGCACGCCAAGGCTGCTGCCAATCTTGGAATGAAATACGTGAATTGTGGCAGAAATGGAAGTTCTATAGCATTCGATCGCACAAAAGATGGATTTGGACCGGCTATGACCGAACGATATAAAACTGAAATCCCTGATTCTGCTGACTTTATAGTTATTATCGCCGGTCATAATGATACCGGATTTCTTGAAAATGATTCAGAAAACAAGATATGGAATGAGTTCTGTACCGGACTTGATATTCTGCTTGATGGCATTCAGAATAAATTTCCTAATGCGCGATTGGCTTACGTGACACCATGGGCTGTAAACCGACCAGGTTTCACTGAAGTAAATGCACAGATAATAAAGGCTTGTGGACAAAGAGGCATACCGGTACTCGACATGGCTTCGTTAGGCGTGATCGATGTCAATAATCCGGAATTCCGTGCCAAATATTTTCAGGGTCCTAATGATACCGCACATTTAAATGCACAAGGACACGACCTACTCGTGCCCCTTGGAGAAGCTTTCTTGCAATTAATTAGTCTGAAATAAATCAAGATACATAAAAATGTCACTTATTAAGAACCTTCTTTCCGGAATCGCCCTATTGATAGGAGCTTCTTCTTTTGCCACGGAATTCACCAGAATCGCTACAAGCGACAACGGCGATGGCACATTCAATAACCCTGTTCTTTTCGGAGATTTTCCGGATATGGACGTTGTGCGTGTAGGAGATACATACTACATGGTTTCAACCACTATGTTTGTATTTCCAGGCGCTACCATAATGAAATCAAAAGATCTTGTAAATTGGGAATATTGTGCTACTCCTCTTAAGAGAATTGAAAATAGTGAGGCATATAATCTTGAGAAAGGAAAAAACCGCTATGGTCACGGACAGTGGGCAACCTCTCTTCAATATAATGATGGGAAATTCTATATGCTTTTCCTTACACTCGATGAGGGTGGATTCCTGCTCACCGCGG
>CAMWQY010000044.1 GCA_947176355.1 uncultured Porphyromonadaceae bacterium | reverse complement strand
TGATACACGATTCATATACTTCCGATCAATCGTCGCTTGCACCTGCACTTGACTTTATGAAGCGCCGCCTTGCTCCCGGAAGCAAGGAAACTCTGATAGTCAGCGACCTTCTTCATGAGGCTGATTCTTCAGAAGATGCCATCGCTTCTATGGCAAAGATGCTGAAGATGTCGGGAGTGAAAAGACTTATTGGTGTTGGAAAAGGACTCAGAAAGGGGGCTGAAACACTTGCTTCGGTAGTAGAAGACTCAGTATTCTTCGATACCACCGATGATCTGCTTGCAAGTTTAAGCACATCTGATTTCTGCAATGAGACTATTCTGCTGAAAGGTGCTCCTGAGTTTGAATTCGGAAGAATTGCCCAACTTTTGGAGGCGCGCACCCATGAGACTGTACTTGAAGTGAATCTGGATGCTGTGGTCAGGAATTACAATTATTTCCGATCCAAATTGCCTGCCGGTACAGGGCTGGTGGCTATGGTGAAAGCATCCGGATATGGAGCCGGAAGTTATGAGATAGCCAAGACTTTGCAGGATTGTGGTGCGTCTTATCTTGCTGTGGCAGTTCTTGACGAGGGTATCGATCTTCGTCGCCGCGGGATTACTATGCCGGTAATGGTGATGAACCCGAAGGTGGTCAACTATCGCCAGATGTTTGCCAACCGCCTTGAGCCGGAGGTCTTCTCCATGCCGATGCTTCTCGACGTGGTGAAGGAGGCGGAGAAATATGGAGTGAAAGACTATCCGGTCCATATAAAACTCGACACCGGAATGCATCGCATGGGTTTTGTAGAGGATGAACTCCCCGAAGTAATGAGGATTCTTAACTCCACAGATTCCGTAAGGATTGCATCCGCATTCAGCCATCTCGCCACTGCCGATTGTCTGGATATGGACGATTATACACATCTCCAGCTTCAGCGATTTGATAGCTTTACCAATTATATGCTTCAGGAATCGCCCAGACCATTCTTGCGCCATGTGCTAAACTCTGCGGGAATCTTGCGATTCCCGGAATATCATTACGATATGGCTCGTCTTGGAATTGGTCTTTACGGCGTCAATACGCTTCCTCCTGAAGTGGAGTCTCCACTGTCGGTGGTAAGCACTCTCCGTACTGTCATAATTGCAATTCGAGAATGGAAGAAAGGAGAGAGTATAGGCTACGCACGTCGCTCTATTCTGGAGCGTGATTCGCGAATAGCAACTATTCCGATTGGATATGCTGACGGCATGAACCGTCATTTCGGTAGAGGAAACATAACAGTAAAAGTCAACGGTAAGGATGCCCCTACCGTTGGAAATATTTGCATGGATGCTTGTATGATTGACGTGACAGGCATTGATTGTAAAGAAGGAGATGTAGTGGAAATATTTGGGCCTTCTGCATCTGTCGACCGTCTTTCAGACCTGTTGGACACTATCCCCTACGAGATCCTCACTTCCGTCTCTCCCCGCGTCAAGAGGGTTTACTATAGGGAGTGATTCTTCTTCAGGACAATCTGTGACTTCAAGTTCAACTTCTATGGCTGGTGGCAGGACTTTGCCGTCAGCCATTTCTATTACTCTGTCGGCGATGGCTGCAAGCGAAGAGTCGTGAGTCACCATGACTACGGTCTGCCCAAGTCGGTCGCGAAGGTCGACGAATATGTCCTGAATCTCTTGTCTGTTGGCAGAGTCGAGACTCCCGGTTGGTTCATCAGCAAAGATAATTTCCGGATCATTTATAAGAGCTCTCGCTATTGCTGTCCGCTGGCGTTCTCCTCCGCTCATTTCTGCCGGCTTATGGTGAATGCGTTCGCCCAATCCTAACTGGGTCAGCAGATCAGCTGCCTTTTCCATAGCCTTCTTTTTAGATGTCCCGGCTATCAAGGCAGGAAGGGCAACATTCTCTTGAGCAGTAAATTCCGGAAGAAGCTGATGGAACTGGAATACGAATCCCATATTCGTATTTCTAAATGCGGAAAGCTTCTTATCTTTCATTCCGATGAGTTCTGTGCCATTGAATAGCACGGAACCGCTGTCCGGCTTTTCAAGAGTTCCCGCAATTTGAAGAAGTGTCGTCTTCCCGGCTCCTGACGGGCCTACAATAGCTGCTATCTCTCCCTTCCCGATAGATAGAGAAATCCCCTTCAGCACTTCCAAATTTCCAAATGACTTATGTATATTCTTAATATCCAGCATATCTTGACGTATTTGTAATTTAAAAATATCATTTTAAGATTTTAAATTCCTGATTCGATACTCGGATGGATAAAGATTATTGCTCCTATTGCCTAAATTTTTCAAGAATCCCAATGCAAAGCCTTGGTATGTCACAGTCAAATATCCTTTTGGAGTTCCTTCAGGCAGCATTATAGTATCTCTTGATAAATATCGTAGCGCAGCATCAAGGGAAAGCTCAATCTTCGGAAAAGGATTTGCCAACGCTGTCGACATGGCAAGTTCGTGGGCGGGAATTAGGTCTTTCCCCTTTATTTCCCCAACTTCTACTCCTGCTGACATTACTCTAACTCCTTTAGGAATGGATTCAAGTAAAGATGCAGTGGCAGGTGAAAGCGCGAGTATATGCCCGTTGTGGATGATGGTTTCAAAGTCTCCGTCCACCCACGACCGGGCAGTGTCTATATGTCTTTTATCAATTTTCTCACTCCCCTTATTCCCTTTCTTCTTTCCTTTGAGACGAACAGATTCTCCCAATACTACACAAGGCTTACGAAATACTGCTACAAACAGTCCTTCCCCGCGTGTAAATCCGGGCATAAACCTAAGGCAAGGAATTGACCCTTTGGTCTCTCCTTGGATACCGTAGTGTCCTGCAAGATTTGTATTCACCGGTTCAAGTTCGAAAGTTTCTGCTATCCAAGCGGCATTGTCTTCATCTTCAGAAGTATTGAAAGTGCAAGTCGAATATATAAGGTAGCCTCCGGGTTGGAGCATTTCGACTCCGTTTGCAATGATTTCCCGTTGAAGTGCTGCGCATTGTTTTATCAGGCCTTCACTCCATTGGCTTCTTGCCGCTTCTTCCTTGCGCATCATGCCCTCACCGGAACATGGGGCATCAATCGCTATTATGTCAAATCTTTTCTTAAGCTCAGCCAATCGGGATGTGTCTGTATTTGTGACAATGACATTGGGATAACCATATTTACAAAGGTTTTCTTTCAAGATATTGGCTCTTGAAGAGGAAAACTCATTGGCGAGCATGACGCTTCCATCGGGAAGAGCATTCAGTATGGCAGTCGTTTTGCCCCCTGGCGCGGCGCAGAGATCACAGACTTCTACCGGCGAGTCAGAAACTAATCCTCTGACAATTGTCTCATATATCATCGACGAAGCATCCTGGACATAAAATGCCCCGGCATGCAGCAGAGGATTCTGAGTGAAGGAGGGTCGCTCAGAAAGATAATATCCCGATTCGCACCAAGGCACTTGCGACATATCCGGATATAGAGGCATTTCAATAGGCTTGCGCTTGTTGACACGCAAGGCAGTTTCCGGCTCCCCACAAAGTGCGGAAAGTAGGATTTCGGCACGGTTTTCACCGATTTCAGCCTTCATGAGGGCGCTAAAACCCTCCGGTAAAAAATTATCTTCAATCATTTCACTGCAAAATTAGCAAAAAACGAGGAATTTTGTTAATTTTGTAGTATGAAAATTCAATCTGCCCTTTATCTTGTCCCCGTACCCATCAGCGGAGCCCCCGTATCTGACGTGATTCCGGCTGGAAATTTGGAAATAGTAGGTCAGTTACGCCATTTCATTGTGGAGAATGTTCGCACGGCACGACGCTACCTTCGCCATATTGATCCGGCGTTTCCGATCGCTGACTGCACTTTTGATGTGCTTGATCGCCATACGAGTCCGGAAGGTGTCAGCGCAATGCTGGAGCCGCTGCGTCGTGGCAATCCAATCGGTGTCATGAGTGAGGCCGGGTGCCCCGCGGTGGCAGATCCGGGTAGCTATCCGGTAGAAATCGCGCAAAGGGAGGGGCTAAAGGTGATTCCGCTTGTGGGTCCCAGTTCCATACTGATGTCGCTCATGGCATCCGGTTTCAATGGACAAGGTTTTGCCTTCCATGGTTATCTACCCATCGACGTTGCTGAGCGTCGGAAGGCACTTAAACGCCTTGAGTCGGAATCTGCATCCCGGCAAATGACCCAGATTTTCATAGAGACTCCTTACCGTAATAATCGTATGGTCTCTCTGCTCTCCGAAGCTCTCTCGCCCTCCACTATGCTTTGTGTGGCTTGCGACATCACTGATCCTGAAAAGGAGGAAGTGTCAGTTGCTACTGCCCGGGCATG
Source organism: uncultured Porphyromonadaceae bacterium (assembly GCA_947176355.1). Taxonomy (GTDB): domain Bacteria; phylum Bacteroidota; class Bacteroidia; order Bacteroidales; family Muribaculaceae; genus Lepagella. The sequence continues at coordinate 8,521 of CAMWQY010000044.1, read as the reverse complement.
GCGCAAAAGAAAATATGACTTTGACAAACGTCCGGCTATCTTCCTCCTCTATGCCGGTGCTAAAGGTGACGATCGCCGTAGGTATGAGATGAAATGAGCAAGAAGATATATTTTGAAGATCACCCGGAACTTCCTTTTGAGGAGTGGGGCAATCCATATAATAAAGGCGCGGTGGAGAAGATACCTGCATCCACTCCCAGACCATTGTATTTCTGTTCTTTTGGAAGCGGGTCAAGTGGCAATTGTTCGTATGTAGGTTCGCGTGAAGGGGGGCTGCTTATAGATGTGGGAATTCGTGCTGAAGATATTGAACGTGGACTTTCTGCCAATGGTGTCAACATGAGTCATGTAAAAGGAGTCTTGCTTACACATGACCATTCCGACCATGTCAAATACGTATATGCATTGCTGCGCAACAACCGTCATCTGAAGCTATTCTGCACCAACAGAGTTCTCAATGGAATGCTTCGCAGGCATTCAATATCAAGAAGGATAAAGGAATACCATATTCCAATATTCAAGGAAATCCCATTTAAGGTTCTTGATTTTGAGATTACGGCTTTCGATGTTCCGCACGATGGCACTGACAATATGGGCTTTTCGATTGAATTCGATTCCCGTCGGTTTGTAATCGCCACCGACCTTGGTGAAGTGACAGAAAGGGCACGCTACTATATGAGCCAAGCCACATATCTTGTGATTGAAGCCAACTACGACGCCCACATGCTAAGAATGGGGCGCTATCCGGAATATCTGAAAGCACGTATTGCCAGCGGATCGGGTCATCTCGACAATGTCCAGACCGCGTCTTTCCTTTCAGAGATAATCAATCCCGGCTTGAATCATATATTTCTCTGTCATCTCTCGCAAGACAACAACACTCCGCAGATCGCTTTGCGCACAGTAAGGGAAGCTTTGGAAAGAAAAGGGCTTAAGATCGGAAATGCGACGGAGACTTTAGATGATCAGAAAGCTAATGTGCAATTGGCAGCTCTTCCTCGTTTCGATATGACGAGATGGTTCGTATTTAGAAAATAAATTGATATGACTGACGGCAGTAACATATTAAAAGCTTCTTACCATACACTGGGATGTAAGCTGAATTTTTCAGAAACTTCTGCAATAGGGATGCAGCTTTCCGGAAGGGGCATTGTCCGTGCTCTTCCTGACGAGATTCCTGACATTGTGGTGGTCAATACATGCTCTGTCACTGAAGTGGCTGACAAGAAAGGGCGTTCTCTGATTCGTCGGCTACGTAGCCGTTGGCCCGAGGCTACTCTTGTGGTCACCGGATGCTATGCTCAGCTTAAGCCTCAAGAAGTGTCTTCGATTGAGGGTGTTGATATTGTGCTTGGCAATGACGAAAAGCTCCGTATCGCAGAATTCCTTGAGCAATGGGAGGCTGACCGACGTAGCCGTGTAGCTGTGCATGACTATATCGATATCCGTGAATTCAGAGGGGCTTGCGAGCGAGGCGATCGTACGCGCTATTGGCTGAAAGTGCAAGACGGATGCGACTATTTTTGCACTTATTGCACTATCCCTTTTGCTCGTGGACGTAGCCGATCAGGGCGTATTGCCGATCTTGTGGCTGAGGCTGAGCAGGCTGCTGAGGCTGGAGGAAAAGAAATAGTACTGACCGGCGTCAACGTCGGATGTTTCGGTAAAGATACCGGGGAAGGTTTTCTCGAGCTTCTGAAACGTCTTGACGCAGTTAAAGGCATTGAGAGATATAGAATCTCAAGTATCGAACCAAATCTGCTGACTGAGGAGATCGTGCGTTGGATTGCTGATGAGAGTCGCGCATTCATGCCAAGTTTCCATATCCCGTTGCAGTCTGGGTCGGATGAAGTGCTTCGCCTGATGAATCGTCGCTACCGTACTGATCTATTCACAGATAGGATTGTAATGATCAGAGACCTTATGCCGGATGCTTTCATTGGTGTCGATATCATCGCCGGAGCAAGGGGCGAGACTGAAGAGGAGTGGGAAAGGAGCTTCAGTTATTCCGAGTCGCTTCCGGTGAGTCGCTTCCATGTATTCCCGTATTCCGAACGCCCCGGGACGAAAGCTCTTGCCATTTCCCATCAAGTGAAGCAGGAAGATAAGCACAAGAGAGTGGCAATGCTCACCAAACTCAGTGATGAAAAACTCCGTGCCTTTTCTCGCCTTTTCATCGGCACTTCCCGTCCGGTGCTTTGGGAACATCCTGATGCCGAGGATGAAGGAGTCATGTATGGACATACTGACAATTACCTTCGTGTCCGTGCCAAGGCTTCTCCATCAGTATATAATACCATCTCTCCCGCTTTCCTGTCAGGGTTTCGAGACATTGAGACGCTGGAAGCAACTACTCTCTAATACTCATTCTCTACCCTCATTCATAATTCAACATTCAACATGGCTTTAGGTGCTATATTATCAGTGATAATCCTCAATTGGAATGGAGAGAAGCTTCTTAGAGAGTTTCTCCCTTCTGTCATTGCCAACACGCAAGGTCCGGAAGTTGAGGTCATTGTTGCCGACAATGGCTCTACGGATAGATCTATGGAGGTGCTTTGTAAAGAATTTCCCAATGTCAAGATTTTGGCTTTCGATGAAAATCTTGGCTTTTCCGGAGGCTACAACAGGGCTATAGCTGAAGTGGATTCTGAGTTTGTAGTGCTTCTGAATTCTGATGTGGAGACTCCTCCGGGATGGTGGCAACCATTGCTCGAATTTATGAACTCTCATCCCGAGGTAGGGGCTTGCCAGCCTAAGATACTTTCCTATCTAAGAAAAGATATGTTTGAATACGCCGGGGCTGCCGGGGGACTTCTCGACAAATATGGATATCCGTTTTGTAGAGGACGTCTCTTTGACAAGATTGAATATGACCTTTGCCAATATGATGACGGACCTGCCGATATAGCTTGGGCATCCGGAGCAGCCCTGATGGTGCGCAGGGAGGTCTTTGTGGATGCCGGTGGACTCGATGAGCTCTTCTTTGCCCACATGGAGGAAATCGATCTTTGCTGTCGAATCCACAATCTTGGTTATCGGGTCTGTGTCGTTCCGGAGTCGAAAGTTTACCATCTTGGTGGTGCGTCTCTTGCTCAAGGGAATCCTAAGAAGACATATCTGAATTTCCGCAATAATCTTTTGCTTTTGCATAAAAACTTGCCCGAGAAGAAAGGTAAAAAACTTCTATTCAAGCGAAGATTGATGGATACGCTGGCATTCTTTATGTATGTAGTAAAACTTGATTTTCCTAATGCGAAAGCCATCTTAGATGCCCATTCAGACTTCAAAAAGATGAGGCGAAACTATATGACCTTCCCCACAACCGATATCCTGTCGACTCTCCCCGGAGCCGACCGCTGCATAGTCTTCGATCGCTACTTGTCAAAATCCAAATTCTGATTATATGGTTGAAGGAAATGAGTTTATGTAAATTTTCAAACAAAAAGAACATTAAATATGAAAAAACTTATATTAGTAAGCAACGACGATGGCTATATGGCTAAAGGTGTAAGAGAACTTATGAAAATGCTCGTTCAATATGGCGAAGTAGTTGCAGTATGCCCAAATCAAGGACGCAGCGGGCAGTCTATGGCTCTGACTTTTGATGCGCCACTACGAGTTCAAGAAGAAAAAAGCCCCGTAGAAGGCGCTAAGCTGTATAGTTGCAATGGGACTCCGGTAGACTGCGTCAAGATTTCATGCTATTCTGTACTTAATGGCCGGAAACCTGACCTTATTGTTGCCGGTATCAACCATGGAAGCAATGCTTCTGTCAATGTCCTTTATAGCGGAACTATGGGTGCTGTCCAAGAAGGAGCTACATGGGGAGTCCCATCTATAGGTTTCTCGCTGACCACTCATGATCCTGATGCCGACTTCTCAGCCGTAAAGCCTGTAGTAGACGAACTTATTCCAAAACTCCTCAATGAAGGGTTGCCTAAGGGAATATTTATCAATGTAAATGTTCCTTCCGGGGTCCCTTTGGCTCCCATCATGATTAGCCGAGAATGCAAAGCGCACTGGAGCGAAGAATATAAAGAATACATTGATCCTTTCGGCAGATCCTTCTTCATGCTCGCCGGCCACTTGGTAAACGACGAACCCTCGAGTACTGATACGGATCTCTATGCTCTTGATCATGGGTATACTTCTGTGGTCTACGAAGCTCTCGACAGAACTGCTCCTAATTGCTTTTAAGCTACATGATAATGACAAGTGTAAAATTGGTCAAAAAGTGTTAAAATTGTATCAAATTTGCCCTTTTATTATCAATGTATCTGTTAATTCAAAAAAAAATGCTAACTTTGCAAAAGAATAAAAAGACATTCATACAGTAAAGACCAATTAATCGTTTCATTGACAATTATTGTTGCATTAGTAAAGTTATGGATTAATAGTTAAATTAGGATTAGGACACACGGTGTCTTGCGAAGGATTTCGAGGGACGCCGGAAAAAAGGATTCGTAGAGATACGAGTCCTTTTTTCATCAGAAAAACATCTCAAAATTTACTAATTTTGCATCTTTTAGCCTATTTTACTTGACTTTAGGGTAAAAATGTATTATCTTTGCATCCGTTTCACGTCTGCGGGTCAGACAACACAGATAAAATAATTTAATCTGAATGATGAAACCACAAAAAGAGGTAAAGATATCCAGCTGGGCGGCACATACTACAACCGGTGTGAGCGTTACTCTCGCACTTCTGACATTGGGCCTCATTGCGATGATTTGGACAGCAGCCGCTTCCGAATCAAGACGTATGATGGAAAAAATTGAGATAAGCGTTGTGATGTCCGATAATGTCGGAGATGACCGCGCTATGGCTATTTGTGATGCCATTGCCAAAACTGAATTTGCTCAAAATGTCAGATATATTTCCCGCCAAGAGGCACTTGAAAATTGGAAAGAAGCCACCGGGGAAGACCTCGAGCATGTCTTCGGAGTGAATCCACTCTCCCCGGAAGTCTCTTTTACGATAGCCTCTGAATATTCTACTGTCGCCGGTATAGCCGGTATCAAAAAAAGTGTCTCTGCTATTAAAGATGTAGTGGAAGTTGGTACTCCCGATAGCCATCTGATCGAGACAATGAACGAAAATATCAGAAAATTGACCTTCGCGTTTTCGATCGTTGCTATAATAATGCTGATCATCTCATTTGTGCTGATTAGTAATACTGTAAGACTCTCAATTTACTCCAAAAGATTCACTATTCACACTATGCAACTCGTGGGTGCTACCAACGGGTTCATACGTCGTCCCTTCATTTGGTCGAATGCTGCAGTGGGGGCAATATCGGGTCTTGTTTCAGGAGCTTTGCTTTCGGCTCTTCTCGCTGCAAGCGAAAGACTGGGATATGAAGAACTCACTTCTCTGATCCGCTGGATATGGATGGGAGTGATTGATGCAGGCTTGATTCTCGGCGGAACGCTAATATGTGCATTAGCCGCTCTAATTGCCACTTCACGACATCTAAGGCAAGATTACGAAGACCTGTTTAAATAATGATAAAAAATTAGTGATCAAATCATTCTCTAAATATTAAAATTCACTTCTAAATTGTATTAAAGCATGAAAATAAAAATGCCGACTCCCCAGCAGGGCGACATAAAGAAGGTAGAAGAATCCGAACGTCCGTTCGGAAAGAAAAATTATATAGCAATGGGTTGTTGCCTTGCTTTGATTGTAATAGGCTTCATCCTTATGGCTGGTCCTGGAAGTTCTGTGGAAGGAGGTTTCAACCCCGATATCTTTTCGACTCGCCGCATTGTCATAGGTCCTGCCGTGACTTTTTTAGGCTTTCTCCTAATGGCATTTGCTATTTTAATTAAACCAAGAAATTAAGCACAATTCTCAATCTAAATTCTCAATTCTTAATTATAAAATGGATTGGTTAGACGCCCTTATTCTCGGTATAGTCCAGGGACTTGCTGAATATCTTCCTATTTCTTCAAGTGGTCATCTCGTCATCTTCCGAGAGATTCTTGGTCTTAAGCTTCAAGGTGATGATGCACTGCAATTTGATGTGATCCTTCATGCAGCTACTGTCCTCAGTACGATTGTGATATTATGGCCAATGTTTTGGAAGCTATGTAAGAGTTTCTTCACATTCAGCAGAGACGACGATTTCTGGTATGTTGTCAAGATTCTCGTCAGTTGTATTCCTATTGCCATAGTAGGTTTTTGCTTCAAAGATAAGATAGAAAGTATCTTTGTTGGGAATCTTACTATTGTTGGAGTTTGCTTGCTTGCTACGGCTTGCTTGTTGACTTTCGCTCATTATAGCGATCGGCTGATGAATGGCAAGATGAAGAGTGCAAGCCGTGGCAGAGACATTACATTTGCCGATGCCATAACTATAGGCGTGGCGCAGGCTGTCGCTGTGCTTCCCGGACTTAGCCGTAGTGGCACCACAATTGCTACTGGTATCCTAATTGGAGACAAACGAGACAAAGTTGCTTCTTTTTCATTTCTTATGGTGATCATTCCTATTGTAGGAGAGGCTCTTCTTAGCATTAAGGATATTCTCCAAGGGGAGGCGGAAGGGCAAACCCCGGTCTCAAGCACATGTCTTCTCATTGGATTTTTTGCAGCTTTCATTGTGGGATGCATAGCATGCAAATGGATGCTCAACCTTGTGAAGAAAGGCAAGCTTGTATGGTTTGCTATATATTGTTTGATAGTGGGTATCCTTTGTCTTGTATGGTAATTGATTGATAAGATGGATTTTATTTCAGGAGAAATTATAGGAATAGACAAACCCCTTGGTTGGACATCCTTTGATGCTGTCAAGCGTGTAAGAGGTGCCATTCAACGACGTCTTAATGTCAAGAAATTTAAGGTTGGACATGCCGGAACTCTTGATCCTCTCGCAACCGGAGTTTTGATCATTTGCACAGGCAGATCCACACGCGACATAGAGCGTCTGCAGAATGGGACAAAAGAATATATCGCCACTATCAGGCTTGGTGCTACAACTCCCAGTTTCGACCTTGAGACGGAGATTGATGCAGAATATCCTTACGAGCATATCACTGAAGAGATGATTCAAGAGATATTGCCTAATTTCGAAGGAAATATCATGCAGGTGCCACCGGTCTATAGTGCAGTGAAAATCGACGGAAAACGTGCATATAAGTATGCAAGAAAAGGAGCGGAAGTGGAATTGAAAGCCAAGCCCCTCGTGATTGATGAGATTAAAATGCTTCCATCCATTCTTCCTGAACTAAAATTGAAGATAGTTTGCTCCAAGGGTACGTATATACGTGCATTGACCAGAGATATAGGAAAGGCTCTCAATTCCGGAGCTCATTTGACAGCGCTCTGTCGCACAAGGGTAGGTAATATCCGCATTGAAGACTGTATGTCAGTAGACGAAGCTGTTGAGAAAATCGCAAACTGCGAGATCTCTTACCCCGAAGACTTTAAGCTTACAATCGACGATTGACGACAAATGCTTATTATAGGATCGATACTACTTATTATGAGGATCCTGATACAAACTTGACAATTCGACAACTCAATAAAAATGAAACTCTCACAATTCAAATTCAAACTCCCGGATGCTCAAATTGCAATGCATCCTTCAGAAAATAGGGATGAATGCCGTCTGATGGTAGTGGATGTGCGCGACGGTAGCATTAAGCATTGCATATTCAAGGAAATTATCAACTTCTTCGAAGAGCAGGATGTGATGGTCTTTAATGATACTCGTGTGTTTCCTGCGCGTCTTTTCGGCAATAAAGAAAAAACTAATGCCAAGATCGAAGTGTTTTTGCTTCGTGAGCTTAATGAAGCGAATAAATATTGGGATGTGCTCGTCGAACCGGCACGTAAGATCCGTATAGGCAATAAACTCTATTTCGGTGAGGATGACTCGATGGTAGCAGAAGTGATCGATAATACTACGTCTCGTGGCCGTACACTGCGATTCCTATACGATGGACCTCATGATGAGTTTAAGGCTGCCCTTTATGCTCTCGGAGATACTCCGCTTCCCGACTATATCACTCGCGATGCTGAACCGGATGACGTAGATCGTTATCAGAATATTTTCGCTACTAAGGAGGGCGCCGTAATGGCTCCGGCTGCAGGGCTACACTTCAGTCGTGAACTTATGAAGCGTCTTGAAATCAAGGGTGTAGAACGCGGGTTTATCACATTGCATTGTGGAAGAGGTAATTTCCGTGATATTGATGTGGAAGACCTTACAAAGCATCGAATGGACTCGGAAGAGATGTTTGTAGAGGAAGAAGTAGTGGAGATGGTGAATGCTGCCAAAGATCGTGGCTCGCGTGTTTGTGCCGTTGGCACTTCCACTATGCGGGCACTTGTCACTGCTGAATGCATGAACGGTCATCTTATGCCTTTTGAAGGCTGGACCAATAAGTTTGTATTCCCTCCTTATGATTTCACAGTCTGTGATTCAATGGTATCCAACTTCCATCTGCCATACAGCACTTTGCTTATGATGGTTGCTGCTTTCGGAGGTTACGATCTGATAATGAAGGCATACGAT
>CAMWQY010000043.1 GCA_947176355.1 uncultured Porphyromonadaceae bacterium | reverse complement strand
GCATAAAGGTCAATAATATTCGCGGGGCTTCCATGACTTTGATTGCGAATTTGAGCTCCGTGACTATGAGCCCACTTAGTCCATACATCAGTAAAGTTATCGCGAAGTACTCTGGCAAGAGTATATCTGTAGTCTCTAATAATGCGTCCTCTAAGTTCGGTCTGATTGTTCTGGTCTGCAAATTCAGGAAGATATTGTTCAAGACGATAACCATGGTCTTTGACGAATTCATCAAACAGACCCTTAGTCCAGTCTGAACCGTATACCTCGTATGAATCATTAAACATCACCTTTGGGAAGGTGTCTTCTTTTCCGGCAAAAGCTCGGTCGAAACGGTCGAGATATTTTTTTACGGCAGTACTGTCGTAATGGTTGACTACATATCCTTCACCTCCGGGAGCAGCACGTTTGACTTTCTGGAAAGTTCTTCCTGCAAAAAGAGCATATACTTCCCAGTTCCCCTTCTTAGGAGCAGTCCAATTGAGAGTACCGTCTTTCTTCAGCTTATCGGTGATGTCGATTCGAGTATCACCGTCAACAGCCATGATTTTTTCTACAGTAGCAATTTTACGTTGCTTTTCATCTTGCGGTTCTATTTTTACACCGAGTTTCTTTCCCGGTTCAACAGTCCACTTTTCAATAATCAGTTTTTGGGCGCTCTCATTTTCAGTCACCTCCGGACCTCCGAAAGGCCAACCTGTGCCATTGTTCATTTCAGGTTGTAGACCAAGTCGATGGCTTTCATTAGTCACATGTCGGAGCATATCCATCCACTTATCGGATAAATATGGAATGTCATTAGCTTCGTTGCCTTGAACTCCGTAGATTGGAGTGATTTCGAAGCCACCCAATCCTTGGCGAGAAAATTCTTCGAGATTGAAAGTAAGTCCTTCCGGATCCACCGCACTTCCTTGCCACCACCATCTTACGAATGGCTTATTGACAGTAGTCTCTGCATACCAGTCGGTAGATTTGTCGCCGGCATGCGTAAAGAATATTGCGCTACCCAGAATACAAGCAGTTGCAAATTTTTGGTATTTCGATTTCATATAGGTTATGAGCCGTTTAATGATTTTAGGTGTTTTTTTATTTATGGTGAGTTATGATGCGTATCAGGCATCATAACCCTTAGATAATTAGGGAAGTGGTTTTATGCCTTCCCAGCGGACGTCCCAAGTACCATCCTTGGGGAATCCGGGATTTTCAATTTCACAACCGTCCCAACCTGCAGTCATGAGGGCAACAGCAGTCAATAGGCCACCGTTTCCGGGAAGGTAGCAACGAAGACGATTGTCCTGGAAGTTGTGACCATTGGGCAAATATGTGTTCGTACGTTTATCCATCAAAAGGGCATCGATAGCCTTTTCAGGCTGGCCTACACGGACAGCACACATAGCAGTGGTAGGATAGTCCCAGCCCCAAGTCTTATCCCAGTTCCAATTCTTGTAGACCCAGTCAAAGGTATTGTCAAGGATTTTTGGGTCGGCAAGTGGCGAAGCAGGAAGAATACCGAGAGAACCAAGCACAGCCATGTGGTCGGAAGTGAAGCGAATGTCTTCGTATGTCTGAGGTGCTGTCTCAGCCGCAAGATAAAGGGAATCTTTTGCTGCTAAGTGAGATAAATTATTTGTGATTTTATCCCATTCCGGCTTTCTTTCAAGTCCCATACGTTCTCTCCACTTTTGAGCTGTATTCAGACCGAAATGCCAATATGAAAGTTCAAACGGCGGATTGACAGTCTCTGAAGCCTTTAGTGTTTCTTGGGCCGGAATAATACCTTTCAGAATGTATCTTCCTTTTTCATCGTCCCAGTCAGCAAAAGAGGCCATGAATTCAGCAGTCTTGTCGATGAGTGGATAATACTTATTGAGCACAGCTGAATCAGGATTAGCTCTATAAAGAAGTTCGGCAAGATAAATGAGATGTGGCTGTTGCCAGATAAGGAATGAGCCTACACCTGACGGAGCTTCTATTGAAGAAGGATCTGTCATCTTCATCCAGCGCACTCCTTCGAAACCTTGACGCTCTGCAATAGACTTAGCATTAGCTTCAGCTTTCTCATACCAAGGAAGTGTACGGGCAAGAAGATCTTCATGGCCATAAAGAGCAAACTGAGCTTGATGCCACCAGATCATCTCCAAATGATATTTCCCGAACCATGAATTATAGGTGAGTCCGGTTTCCTGTGGAGGTGTCGATCCGGCACAGTTGGTAGCAAGAAGATATTGTGACAAGACAACTCGGCGTTCAAGTTCTTTTGAACGTGGGTCAGTACAGTTGCTGAAATCTACAACTCCTCCTTCCTTCCAGAACTTCTGCCAGTATTCACTTGCATCTGCCACTACCTTATCTGCCTTGATATTTGAGCCATCTGTCATGTCTTCTGTAAACTGAGCAGTTATACTCCATTTGTCAGTATCAGGGGATATGAGGACTTCATTTGCCTTCTCTAAAGTAGCTTCAGTCTTTCCATCCCAGTTGAGGGTAATGTAGTAAGAGGTAGAGTCAAGGGTATGTTTTACTATGGCTTTACCAGGCTCTGACAACACTATCTCAGTGAAGTGAAGGGAATCCGCATCCCAGTCGCAGGCATCATCGCTATGCTTTCCTGTAGGGTAGGGAAGACGCAGAGAAATAGAATGTCTCCCTTCATCATTGATGATAGCACCCACAAGATCAAGCTCAGGATCAACTGAGGTCTTTACTTCCACTTTCTTGCCATCAGACTTAAAACATGAATTAATGACTCCATTCCACATGTCGAGTGTCTGATTTATATCTGAGAGAGAATCGGCATAAATACCTTTGAATCCAAGAGCTCCAAGATGCAATCGATGAGGATTTACTCGAAAATAATTTGCTGCATCTTTATTTCGTCCATCTTCCTTAAACTGTACGGAGTAAAGTTCAGTTCTGCCTCGACCAAAGTCATATTCTTTAAGAGTCTCCTCAAATTTATAGTCGTTGTCGTTAGGGAAGCTATGCCATCCCCAATCGCTCATAGTCCCGAGAGGAACACCGGCTGAATATAATTCAGGAAATGTCTGCAGACCGGTGACATCCGCAGTGAAAGCGAATCCACCGTTGCCAACAGTAAGAGATGCCATAGTGTCAATAGCTGTCACATGAGGATTATTCCTTGTCACTAACGCATAGCGATCTATTTTTCCGTTGTTAGAGCCACAACCGGACATGATTGCCGTCGCGACAAGTAGATTTGCCGCGACGGTGCCCATGTTTATTACACAGAGTGATCTGCCTAATAATTTCATCTTAATTTACTTTTTCAAATTTTCATATTCGAGACCGGCAAGAATGAAAGGTCCTACACCCTTGGCATCATTGTCGCGGATAGGTTCGCTGAGATAATATTGGAATGAACCATTACGACGTTGATCTTTTCCACCACCGAGACCGGCTACTGCGCAGCAGTTGGTCAGCGAGACAGTGCCATCTTCATTCTCTTTGACAAAGGTCTCTAACATTCCTTCATATCCTTTCTTAGCAGGGGCAAGATAAGACTCGTCAAGCAGACCAAGACGCACTGCACGAAGAAGATTGTAGACAAACATAGCTGAAGCTGTTGCTTCCAAGTAGTTGCCTTGGCGCTTTGGAGAGTCCATGACCTGGTACCATACTCCGGATTCAGGATCCTGATATTTCACTATGCCATCTGCTACACTCTTGAGAAGTTTAAGCATTTCCGGACGTTTCGGGTGGTCGGCAGGCATTTTCTCAAGCACATCGGTGATGGCCCAAATATACCAGCCCATTGCGCGACCCCAAGCATGCTCAGACTGACCGGTGCGACGATCTGCCCAGAATTGCTTTTTCTTCTCGTCCCATGCATGGCGGTAAAGTCCTGTTGCCGGATCGTAGGTCTTCTTGCCTACTGTGATGAATTGGTTGGCAATATCATTCCAAAGCTTTGGATCTGAATTCAGATAGCGGTTTACGTATTCAGCATAGAAAGGCTGACCCATATAAAGGCCGTCAAGCCAAGCTTGCCAAGGATAAATTTGTTTGTGCCAGAAATTCTTCGACTTAGTTCTTGGCTGAGAAAGGAGCTGATCATAAATGTTATCTGCAGCTTTCTTGTATTTTTCATCGCCTGTAATATCAAGAGCCTGAAGGATCTCAATGCCACCTTTCACATTGTCGATATTATAGGATTCTTTCTTAAATGCCTTAATAGTACCATCAGGATTTACGAAGAAGTCAGTATAATTAAGGAAATAATCAAGCATATCCTTGTCATTGTATGCGCGCGCTGCAGCAAGAATGCCTTCAAGTTCAACTGCCGCTGCGTAGCTCCACTTCACACCGCTGACGTCGATGGTCTCACTCTTAGGATTGCGAAGCATCTCAGACAATGCCATCTTGTAGGGGAGTGGTTTGCCGTAGGGTGTTTCAACTCCATTAATCTTGACATTTTCAAGAACTACATCTTTTACTTCTCCGGTAATCTTATTGCCATCAGCAACTCCATTGAAGTTGCAATCCTTAAGTTCGATATTATAAACATTACACTTGTCTTCAAGACCAATTATGCGGACTCCATATTTGCTCTTGTTGCAAGTTACATTCTCAAGATATACGTTACGCACTACCGGAGGATAAGCACGTTTACACTTTTCATTGGGTTCGTAATCAAGGTTAATTTTAAGAACTGCTTCATCACACTGACCAACTTCTACATTACGTACGTATATATCTTCAATCACACCGCCACGGCATGTATTGGTCTTGATTCGAATGACACGTTCGAGATCTGGGCTATCCATTTTGCAGTTTTCTACAAAGAGGGTTTTATATCCACCTGAGATCTCGCTACCGACAACAACACCACCATGGCCATTTTTCATCTGGCAATTTCTTACGATAATGTTCTCGCTTGGGATGGCACGTTCACGTCCGTCGCGGTTACGTCCACTCTTGATAGCGATGCAGTCATCGCCGGTGTCGAAATAGCAGTTTTCGATCAGCACATCCTTACATGACTCAGGATCACATCCGTCGCCGTTCGGACCATCATTCTGCACATGGACACCTCGAACAGTAACATTCTGGCACATTAGAGGGTGCATCACCCAAAAAGCGGAACGAAGCATAGTCACATCTTCAATAAGGACGTTTTTACATTCCACAGGGTTGACAAGCTGAGGACGCATACCCCAGTTTGATCCGAGTCTACGCTCAAAAAGATCTACTCCAGATTCATTCCAATCCTGAAGAATGATTCTGCCGGAGCGCTGGGAAAGCATACCATCTTTCCAACCCCATTTCGCATTGCCTACCATCGACCACCAATTCTCGCGGCTTGCTCCGCCATCGATAGTACCTTTACCGGTAATAGCAATGTTTTCCTGCTTGTAAGCATAGATCATTGGGCTCCAGTTCCAGCAATTCATACCTTCCCATGCAGTGAGCACGAGGGGATAATACTGATGAGGATCGTCGGTAAAAAGAAGAGTTGCCCCTTCTTCAAGATGAAGATTGACATTGCTGAGGAGTTTGACCGGACCTGTGAGCCAAGTGCCGGCGGGAACGATGACTCTACCACCACCATTGGCACTACACTTGGCGATAGCAGAATTGAACACTTGAGTGTAAAGCACATTTCCATGTTTATCTTTCAGAGTGATATCAGCCTTTTTCTTGCCTTTTTTAGTGGCTTTGGGAAGGAAATCTGTGATGTTGTAGTCCTTATCCGGGAAGGTAGGAGCCTTGATACGCGACTCCACCTGCGGATATACATCTTTCCATGCCTTTGCCGCTCTTTCGGAAATACTTTCTGCCAAAGCAGAGCCAAAGCAAAGGATTGCAGTTGCTAATGCAAATAAAGTTTTCTTCATTTTTATTATAGTTTGTCGTATTCGTTTTCTTCAGGAAGATTGAGTCTTTCAGCTTCAGGATTGAATGTTTTTCCGTTCATTTTTACATTATGGAATTTCACTTCCGGATAAGCTACAACTGTAATTGAAGGATCTTTAGCCTCAACCTTTACATTATCGAAACTTATGTTTGACACTTGATCATCGGGGTTACCCTGGATATGGCAAAGTGTGTTGCAGTTGACATCGACGTTTTTAATTTCTATGTTACGCACTATGCCAAATGGTTTTTCATTGCTTCCTTCAAGAGTGAAGAACTGCTTCCATGGTTTCATATCCATCACGGTGCCACATGTCCCCGTAATATTCTCAATCTTGACATTCTCATATATCTGATAGGTGTCAGGACGCATCTTGAGACGAAGTACAGCCGCATTGATATCAACCTTACAATTGCGTACCACAACGTTTTTAGCGTGGACACATTCGCTTCCAAGAGTAAGGACTCCGTGAAGGTTGCGTCCGAATTCGCAATTTTCTACGAGGATGTCTTCGCAAATGCCATTATCCATTGTCCTGTTGGCATAAACGCCTTTGCCTCCCTTAAGGCAAACACCGTCATCGTCACAGTTGAGATAGCAATTTCTTACCACTACTCTGCGGCAAGCATCGAGGTCAAGAGCGTCGCTGCTTGGTGCGCGTACTTCTCCACGAGGAGCAGTGATGCGGCAATTTTCAATGACTACATCGTCACACATATATAGGTGAGTGGTCCAGAAAGGTGAATTTTGAAGATTTACGCCGGATATTTTCAGGTCGTTACAGCCCCACAGGAACACAAGTCTCGGACGGTGAGCTTCAAGATTTGTCCATTTGCGCTTAGCTGCTACTGCACGGTCTCGGTTATTCCAGAAGTCCATCCAGTAATTATAGCCATTTCCGTCAATTGTGCCGGAACCTGTGATCTCAAATCCCTTTACGAAATAAGCATTGATAAGGGCAGCATAGTAATATATGCTTTTGCCTTCCATTCGAGATGGAATCAAAGGGAAGTTATCGATATCGTCCGAACCCTTAATCTTTGCTCCTTTTTCGAGATGCAGGCGAGTACCTGGCTTGAAGAAAAGAGCCCCGGTCAGATAAGTACCGGCTGGAAAAATAATGCGTCCGCCTCCATTTGCCTCAGCAATATCTATGATATTCTGGATAGCTTCAGTCTGAAGTACGGTACTGTCGTTGGAATAAACACCAAGATCAGTAACTACGTAGTTCATCTCGCGGGCGTTTTCCTGAGGAATTACATATTTAGCGAGTTCAGGTACTCGTTTTGCGAGAGAATCGGCAGCCAGACGAGCCAAAACTGTTGCTCCATATATGTTCAGATGAGTGTTGTCGATTTTCCCTTTCGGACAAAATTTGTATTTTCCTTCAGGAATCCACATGTAGAGTGCTTTTGATTTCTCTGTGCCGAGATATTGCACAAGGTTGTGGGTAGAAGCGTTAAAGTCGATAAAAGTAACTTTCTGCTTTTTGGCAACATTGCGTGGACTAACAAGATACTCACCATGAGTATCAACCAAAGTGGAGCCTTCCGCTTTTGGATCAACATTTGTCGGACCAGCTTCATGGTCGCTTACATCTTTGGTGTTGTCTACTTTATCGGTTGGGAAGTTGCGGCGCACTATGGAGTTCATAAGGATAGGAGTTGCACCTTTCTTCTTGACATCCTTCACCATCTTAGTTAGATTAGCGTCGAACGTAGATCCGGGAGCAGAATATCTTTCAGCACTTTTGATTTTTTCGTCGTTGTGTCCGAATTGAATGATCACATAGTCGCCTTTCTTGACTCCAGCCATCATCTTATCCCATCTGCCACTGTCGATGAAGCTTTTGGAGCTCTGCCCGTTGACAGCATGATTGCTGACTTTCACGGGGCCTTGAAGGAGCATCGGGAGCATTTGACCCCAGCCTCTTTCTTGCTTTTCATCATCGATTGGCTTATTGGCCATAGTAGAGTCTCCCGCCATCCAAATTGTGATGGTATCTGTCTGCTCTTGTGCAACAATTCGCGTTGGCAGCAAAGCTGCCAGCGCGAGTAACAAAATTGATATTTTCTTCATTTTTAAATTTCTAAGAATTAAGCCACTTCAATTTTCTTGTATTTAGGCACAAGAAGTTTCATGATACACCAGCCAAGAAGATAAGCCACACCACAGATACAAAATACGATGAAGTATCCGGCTGGTTTACCTGTGAAGCTGAAGAGTGACATCTGACTGGCTGCAGCATAATCAAAAAGAATTCCTGATCCATAGTTGATGAGGAAAGATCCGCATCCACCAGCCATACCGCCGATACCGATGATTGTTGCTATAGTGCTCTTGGGGAACATGTCGCCTACTACTGAATAGATGTTGGCACTCCAAGACTGATGGGCCGCACCGGCTATACCAATGATTATGATGGGCATCCATTGAGAAACGCTTGCAAGAGGCTGAGCAAGAAGTGCAAGAAGTGGGAAGAGAGCGAAGATAAACATCGCCTTCATGCGCGCAGCATACGGATTGACAGTAATTCCTCTTTTAGCCGCATTATCAATGAAGATAGTAGGAAGTTTACCACCGTAGATAGAAAGCATGGTGATTAAGTAAAGTACAAAAATCATCAGCATGCCTTCTCCCTGAGACGTGGAAAGCTTGAACACATCCGTAATGTAAGCAGGGGTCCAGAAAAGGAAGAACCACCATACTCCATCAGTGAGGAACTTACCAAAGAAAACAGCCCAGGTTTGAGGATATTTGAAACATTGCCAGAAAGATATGGTAGCTGTTTCGCTGTCTTCAATCTCAGCTTTCTCTCTTGCTGACTCATCAGGAGTAGTGTTGTCTTGCTCTATATAAGCAAGCTCAGCTTCGTTAACACGGGGATTCTGAGCCGGTTCCTTATAAAGGAATACCCAGAAGCCCATCCAAATAAAGCCGAGAGCACCGATGACGATGAATGCCATTTCCCAACCGTTGCCCCAACCAATACTCTGGAAGAACTTAGCGAGAGGACCGATAGAGAAAGGTGCAATTAAAGCTCCCACGGCAGAACCGGCATTGAAGATAGAAGTGGCATACGCACGGTCACGCTTCGGGAAGTATTCTGCAGTTACCTTGATTGCAGCAGGGAAGTTGCCTGCTTCACCAAGTGCAAGTACCGTACGAGCAGCAAGGAAGAACCAAACTGATACAGTAGCAATCAGCACGGCTATATCTCCGGATGCTTCTACGAGCGCATGGGCGCTTTTCATATCGATGCCTTTGAATACGCTGAGATATCCTTCAGTAGCTACACCACAAAGGGCATGTGCACATGCACCGGCTGACCATACTCCGATAGCCCAAAGATAACCTTTCTTTGTACCCATCCAGTCGATAAATCTACCGGCTATAAGGTTAGCGATTGCATAGACTATGGAGAAGACAGCGGTTATAAGACCATAGTTTGCATCAGTCCAGTGGAATTCCGGAGATATGAACTCTTTCCAAGTCAAAGAAAGCACCTGACGGTCCATATAGTTGACCGTGGTAGCGAGGAAAAGCAGCAAGCAGATCGTCCAACGGAAGTTGGTCATCTTTTGATTTGCAGCTGCCAAAGGTGAAGTATTAGCCATAATCAGAACTTGAAGTAGTTTTTAGCATTGTTGTAGCAAATATCTTCAATCATCTGATTGACACGCTTCTCTTCGTATCCGGTGTAGGGGAGTTCTCCGTTTTCGATATCCGTACCCACAAGGTTGCAGAGTGTACGACGGAAATATTCATGACGCGGATAAGAAAGGAATGAACGGCTGTCGGTGAGCATACCTACGAAGCGGCTAAGCAGTCCGAGAAGTGACAAAGCGTTCATTTGCTTTTGCATACCATCCTTCTGATCAAGGAACCACCATCCTGAACCAAGCTGTATCTTACCTGCAATGCTTCCATCCTGGAAGTTACCGAGCATAGTAGCCATCACTTCATTTGCACAAGGATTGAGATTGTAGATAATGGTCTTGGTCAGCTTTCCATTGCTATTGAGTTTGTCGAGATATTTCGCACATTTCTTAGCAGTGTTGAATTCACCGATTGAGTCGAAGCCGGTGTCAGGTCCAAGGAGTTTAAACATCTTGGAGTTGTTGTCGCGGATTGCACCATAATGGAACTGCTGTGTCCAGCCGCTTTCATAGTCCATTTCGCCAAATACTATCATCATGGCACTTTTGAACTTATCCACTTCTTCTTGAGTGAGTTCACCGCCATTGATAACCTTTGCGAAGATTGCGTCTATTTCCGGTTGAGTATAATCTTCAGCATAGAACTCTTCTATACCATGGTCGGAAAGACGGCAACCCATTTCTTCGAAGAAATCATGACGCTTCTGGAGTGCATCTACGAGGTCGTTGAAATTACGAATCTCAATGCCGGCAGCTTCTCCGAGTTTAGCGATATATTCGCGATATTCAGCCGGTTTGTCTACAGCCATGGCTTTGTCAGGACGCCAAGTAGGAAGCATCTTGATCTCAAAACCGGAGTCTCTTACCTGTTTATGGTATTCAAGAGAATCAGCTGGATCGTCGGTGGTGCACACCGTCTCCACATTATAGCGACGCATAAGTCCGCGGGCGGTCATGTTAGGATCGTTGCGAAGTTTGTCGTTACATTCGTCGAATATTTCTTTTGCTGTCTCTGGATTAAGCAATTTATCTATGCCAAAAGCTGTCTTTAGCTCGAGATGAGTCCAATGGTAGAGGGGATTGCGGAAAGTATAAGGCACTGTCTCTGCCCATTTCTGGAATTTTTCCCAATCAGTGGTGTCTTTGCCGGTGCAGAAACGTTCGTCAACACCATTGCTACGCATGGCACGCCATTTATAGTGGTCTCCACCAAGCCAGAGCTCGGTAATTGAAGAGAATTTGTGGTCGTCTGCCACCATCTTTGGGATCAGATGGCAATGGTAGTCAATAATCGGCATTTTTGCCGCATGCTCGTGATAGAGCTTCTGTGCAGTTTCTGTCTGCAACAGAAAGTTTTCGTCCATGAAAGGTTTCATAAAATGATAGATTATGAATGTTGTATGATAAAATGTCTAAAGGGTCACGCCATTTTTAAATATAGCTATTTCGTGGATTCCCGCCTTTTCAGAATTCACTTTTTTCCCACTTGCTACATCAAGCACGAAATCAGCAAACTTCTTGGCAACATCCTTCATGTCAGCATCTTCTACGAGTACACCGGCATTGAAGTCGATCCAATCAGGTTTTCTTTTTGCAAGATTACTGTTGGTGGATATTTTGGCAGTTGGCACGAATGTTCCAAAAGGAGTACCGCGACCGGTAGTGAAGAGCACAATCTGGCAGCCGGAAGCTGCAAGTGCGGTCGAAGCCACAAGGTCATTGCCGGGAGCAGAAAGTAGGTTGAGTCCATGGTTGTGAATGCGTTCTCCGTATGCAAGCACACCCTTGACTTCACTCTTGCCACTCTTCTGGGTGCAACCGAGAGCTTTCTCTTCAAGTGTAGAGATTCCTCCTGCCTTATTACCCGGAGATGGATTCTCACCTACAGGTTCTCCATGGCTTAGGAAGTATTCCTTAAAGTCGTTGATAAGTGTGATGGTCTGTCCAAGAAGATGATCGTCTGCACATCTTTGCATTAAGATGGTCTCTGCACCAAACATTTCCGGAACTTCTGTAAGAACAGTCGTGCCACCCTGGCAGTCGCAAAGGAAGTCGGAGAATTCTCCAAGAAGAGGATTGGCGGTAATGCCGGAGAAGCCATCGCTACCACCACATTTTAGACCAATTTTGAGTTTTGAGGCCGGGAGAGTGGTGCGTTTATCCTCTTTGGCTTTTTCATAAAGGGAACGGAGGATGTTAAGACCATATTCCACTTCATCACCTTCCACTTCCTGACAAACCATGAATTTTACTCTGTCTCGATCATAGTCGCCGCAGAACTGTTCAAAAACCTTAGGTTGGTTGTTCTCGCATCCGAGGCCAACGACGAGGATTCCTCCAGCATTGGGATGTAAGACCATGTCACGAAGAATTTTCTTTGTATTCTCATGATCATCTCCAAGTTGAGAGCATCCATAATTGTGGGGAAAAGCAAAAATTCCATCGACTCCTTCAGCACCTGTCTCTGCATTGAGCTTGTCAACTATTTGTTTTGCTATACCATTGACGCAACCTACTGTAGGAATCACCCAAATCTCATTGCGAACTCCGGCTTGACCATCTTTACGAAGGAAACCTTCAAAAGTACGCTCACCACCTGTGCAAACACTTTTTTCTACCGGTTTTCGCTTTATATCTGAATAGTCAAGTTGACCTTCAAGGTTGGTCTTTATATCATGGTCGTCAAGAAATGAACCCATGGATATGTCATGCTTGGCATGTCCGATTGGGAAACCGTATTTTATTACATTTTCTCCCTCCTTGATATCTTTGAGGGCAAACTTATGTCCTGCAGGGATATCCGAAACGAGATTGAATGTCACCCCGTCTACAATTACTTCCTGTCCGTTAGAAAGAGTGCTGATGGCTACTGCCACATTGTCAGAGGGATTGATCTTAATATAATCTTTCATATTTATTTGAGTTTCGCTTCGCTCATTCAATGGCTTATGGAGTCAGTTGGTTGGCGAGGGATTATCTATATATTAGATATGCCCGACAGGGGATTAGCCGGTCGGGCATAAATTATTCCAATCAGAGAATTGACTCAACAGTTGCAAGCATACCCTTGTCCTGGATGCTGTCGAGATATTCTACAACGAGGTCAGTTAGACCCGGAATTTCATTTAGATTACCATGTTCTTTCCATATCAGATCGTCAGCTGCGAGAACGCCTTCTGCGACTTTGCGAGTATCGCCGGTAGCCCAAAGTTCAGTAAGAAGGTCCATGATCTTTTTGTCGTCTTTCGGCTGTATAGGAGCCCCATCTTCACGATTACCACCTTTATAATAAGTTATTATGGCGGCGAGACCGAGTACG
>CAMWQY010000042.1 GCA_947176355.1 uncultured Porphyromonadaceae bacterium | reverse complement strand
AAGCATTGCCAAAGGTTGACATTACTCCTGTCGAATACAAGCGTGTATTGAATGCCCTTGACACTGCCAATCTTCTTAAATAGACTTAATTTAATGAGGATCTGATAGGGTAAGGGTAGGAAAAATCCTTTACGCTGTTTTTGCGTTTTAGATATCGTAATTTTGCAGCATGAAAAACAAAATGAAGGAAAATATTGTTTACTTAAATACCTGCGAAGGTATATAATATCGCAGGGCATTAGCAATGCTCTTTACATAGAGGTTTTGGGATATTGATTCCCTGTTTGATTCAAACCTCGTTTCAATGATTTATAAGCCGACAGCCATAGCTGTGTCCATACGGCAGCTGTCAGGCAAAGAGAACATTGAATTCGAGGTTGATCGTCCCGATAGGTCGGGAGATCAGAATATCAGTAATAAGTAATCAATAATCTAAAAAAACCAAAATTGTAAAGAGTATGAAAACAAATCAAAACAACAACCCTATCGGCTCCATCGAGTCGACAATCAACGCAATCGAGAACAATCTCGTGAGAAACGCCTCCGCAGGTCTGTCTGTGGAAAGGAAAAAGGGAGGCAAGGGTCAGGCATGCAAGTGCATGATAAATATCTTCGCAGAAGAAAAACCAAAAGGAAAGGATGATAGGAAGCCGCTGCTGACATACGCGTTCTATGCCGGGACGTATTTTCCCTCCCGTCTCGGGTCTGTCGCCATCTACGCTGACAATGTGATGTCTATCCTTGCCCAGATTAGAGGAAGCAAGACACTTTTCGGAATTCCGGTGGTAGATGCCACACTTGAGTATGGTCGCCGCCCATTCATCGACGTCAGGTTTGCAGCCTGACGTCAATTAACCTAACCCTTTCCCATGTCTCCATGGATTGGAATGCAAATATACCTGACATTAGTCTTGCTTTTGGATTGCAATATATTTTTTACTACCTTTGTAGCCATAAATATTATACGACTTAAATCTATTATGAAAACTAATCAATTCCTTGTGGGCTTGCTGTTAGCTTCCCCTTTTACCTTGAATGCACAAGTAATGATTGACATTGATGCCTCTCAGAGAGGTCCGATGGTCAGCCCTACCCATTATGGTATTTTCTATGAAGACATCAACCATGCTGCCGACGGAGGCCTGTATGCTGAATTGATTCGCAACCGTTCGTTTGAAGATGACACCACTCCGTGCAACTGGCATGCTGTCGGAGATGCTCAGATAGCTTTAGTTCAGAATGATTTGCTCAATGATGTACAGCACAATGCTTTGGACGTCGTTCTCTCTCGTCCCTGCGACGGAGTGCGTAATGAAGGATTCTGGGGCATAAATACCGTGAAGGGCACCGCCTACAAACTATCCTTTTGGGCTAAGAGTGACAAGAAATACAAGGGAACTGTCACAGCTCGCCTTCAGTCTGTTGAGGGTCAAAATCTCGGACAATCTGAAATTAAGTTGTCTCTATCCAAGGATTGGAAAAAATATACGGCAACAATCGTGGCTACTGCCGATGATCCCAAGGCAGAGTTTACTCTAACTGCCGATAAGCCAGGACAGTTTCAACTTGATGTAGTGAGTCTGTTTCCTCCGACATTCAAAGATCGTGAAAACGGTATGCGTCCTGACCTGGCACAGATGCTTGCGGATATGAATCCGACTTTTATGCGTTTCCCGGGAGGATGTTTTGTTGAAGGTCAGGAGAGTCCGGACAACGCGTTCAGATGGAAACGCACCACCGGACCTATCGAGCAGAGGGAGGGACATAAAAATGTCAACTGGGGCTATCGCACGAGCGACGGTATCGGATATCATGAGTATCTGCAGTTGGCTGAAGACTTGGGAGCAAAGCCTCTGTTTGTAGTGAATGTCGGCATCTGGCATGGCGGTTGCACTCCCTACGATCAGATCAGCGACTGGATTGATGAGTGTATCGACGCTCTTGAATATGCCAATGGCGATGTCACCACCAAATATGGCAAGATGCGTGCAGAAAACGGTCATCCCGAGCCATTCAATCTGGAATTTATTGAGATCGGTAATGAGAACTACAACTTCCACATGGACGACAATTCCGATCAGAGCGACCATTATCCGGAGCGTTATATACAGTTCTACAATGCCATAAAGGAGAAATATCCGAATGTGAAATGCATAGGTAATGTCGAGTCGTGGGCTACTGACTATCCGTCATGGCGCAATGATTATCCTGTGGATATCGTGGACGAGCATTACTATCGCAATCCTAAATGGTTTGCCGACAGATTCAACAAATATGACGATTATGATCGCTCCAAGCATAAGGTGTATGTCGGCGAGTATGCTGTCACGAGCAACTTCGGCGACACCGGCAATCTCAATGCCGCATTGGGGGAGGCTGTCTATATGATGGGTATGGAAAACAATTCCGATGTTGTCGTGATGAATTCGTATGCCCCGATATTTGTGAATGAGAATGATGCGCGTTGGCGTCCTGATATGATACGCTTCAACTCTTCAAATGTCATGGGTACTCCTTCCTACTATATCCAGCAGCTGTTTGCAAACAATATAGGCAAGCAGGTAGTCAAGACCGACTGGACATATAATCTTACCCAATCCCAGCCAACAGAAGAGGAGAAAGACCCTTCTGTTCATGTAGGATATGCCACGTGGGGCACTCAGTCGGCATTTCGTAATCCACAGCTTATCATTGATGGCAAGGTTATTAACTTAAGCGATTTTGACAACTGGAATACGGTCAGCGGCAAATGGGATGTCTCCGGTTCGGAAATAATACAGAGAGGAGATCAGCAGCCGGCAATGATTGTTTGCCCTGCGAAGATTGATGCCGAGAAATATACATTCAAGGTGCAGGCAAAGAAATTGTCGGGCATTGAAGGGTTCATGGCTATGTTCGGATATAAGAATCCTGACAACTATGCTTGGTATAATGTGGGCGGATGGGGCAATTCTCAAGACAACGTGGAGCAATCCATCGACGGCAACCGAGTTCCATTGTGCAGGGATAAGCGATTCAGCGTAGAAGCTGACCGTTGGTATGACTTGCAGGTCGATGTCGAGGGTGATAGCGTGCATTGTTACATCGACGGCAGACTTGACCTCTCTTGCAAGACCCAGAAGGGAAGTGTATATGGAGGTGTCTATGCTTCGACCACTATCGACGACGATGCAAAGATAATGTATGTTAAGGTGGTCAACGTCGGCGATGGATATGCAGATGGAGTGGTTCGTCTGGCAAATTGTGCGGTAGACTCAAGCAAGGATGATGCGCTCCAGCTTATTCAATTGTCTTCTGCAAAAGGAAGCGATGAAAATACGATCGCTAAGCCCCGTAATGTATATCCTGTAGCAGGAACCATCAAGCAAGGAAAAGATAATGAAGTGCTCTTCAATGTGGCTGCTTATTCTGCCAACATATTAAAGATCAGAATAAAATAGGTTGCGTTATAAAGTAATTTTGCGTGAGATGTGATATATTGTGACCTAAAAATTTGTTAAATCAGTAACTTCATTAAATGATATGGATGCAAGACTTCAAAAGGCATTGGAGCAGAATGACTTCATACATAAATATATCATTGCAATAGATCATGCGCTGTTGTGGGTGGCGGCGTTGAGCTTCGCTGCGTTCTTTCATCTGTCGGATGCCTTCAGCAGGCCGGAGGCATTACTTTTCTCGACATTGGTGGCATACTGCGCGTATATTTGCGAGAGCGGACTGGAGACACTGAAGGTCGCTGCCTCGGGATCGCTGTATGAGTATGACTTCAGGAAAGCAGGACTATGGAAATGGATAGCCTTGAACATCGCCGTAAACGTCACGCTGTCATTGCTGTTTCTGTCAGATCCATCATGGGTGTATCTCGTTCTGATCATATTGACGGCAGGGTGGCAGAAGTATATGGACGGACGCATTCCACCTAGGCTACAGGCAACGCAAAAGAAAATCAATCTTTAAGTTTTTCGAGACATGCATATATCATCTACGCTGATGTTGATCATAGCATCGATAGCCGCAACTCTCTTTGTAGGCGTATTCGTAGCGGCAGTCATCATCACCCGCGGTAACAGACGGACCATACAGAAGTATAACGGGAACTGGAGAAATAGTAGAATTGCTCCACGTGTGAAATCAACCAACGAGCCAAAGAAACAATAATATGCGGTAAGAACCATGCACTGAACTTAAGTGAACCATATAGGGCAGATTGGCGTTTTGCTTACGAATACTGCTCAAATAGGTAGTTTTAATCATCTTAACCAAAATTATACTATACCACCCTATGGAAAACTCAGGAAAAATGTTCTGTTACCAATGTCAGGAAACTGCTAAAGGAACAGGATGCACACTTCGCGGCGTGTGCGGAAAACAGCCGGAAACATCTGCACGTATGGATCTCCTTCTCTATGCTACACGCGGAGTGGCAATTCTAAACAATCTTCTTCGCAAAGCCGGAATGGCTCAGCGTGACGCCGACCATCAGGTGATAGACGCACTCTTCACGACCATCACCAACGCCAACTTCGACAACAACTCGCTTGACGGCTTCATCAAGCGTGCCTTCCAGATGAAGCGGGAACTCATAGCGAAATGCAAGGACGTAGGAATCGCTATTCCGGATGCCCCGGAAGTCACTCTCGAGGCAGAACCGGAAGATTATGAGAAGCTTGAGACAGTGACGGGAGTACTCGCCGAGACAGACCCCGACAAGAGGGGATTAAAACAGTTGGCCATCTACGGAGCGAAAGGAGCGGCAGCCTATGCAAGGCATGCGGCAAACCTCAAGTATGAGGATGACGAAGTCTATGAATACATAGAGAAAGTGCTGTCGGAAGTAAGCCGCACAGACATTACCGTCGAAGAGTTAATCAAACTCGTTCTCTATATGGGCGAAGGTGGCGTGAAGGCCATGTCACTCCTCGACTCCGCCAATACAGGCACATACGGCAATCCTGAGATAACAAAAGTCAACATAGGAGTACGCAATAACCCGGGCATCCTCATTTCCGGCCATGACCTCCATGATCTTGAGGAACTTCTTGAGCAGACAGCAGGCACAGGCGTGGATGTCTACACCCATTCGGAGATGCTTCCGGGCCAGTATTATCCATACTTCAAGAAATATCCACACTTCGCAGGCAACTACGGCAATGCATGGTGGAAGCAGGTGGATGAATTCGAGACATTCAACGGATGCTTCGTATTCACTTCCAACTGCATAGTCCCGCCCCGTAAGACAGCGACCTATACCGACCGTATCTATACGCTCGGAGTCGTTGACATGCCAGGTACCCATCATATCGAGGCAGACGCTGAAGGCCACCATGACTTCTCGGAGGTTATAGCGAAAGCAAAGACCTGTCCTCCTCCTACGGAGATTGAGAAAGGAGAGATAGTAGGAGGCTTCGCACATCATCAAGTGCTGGAGCTTGCTCCTAAGATCATCGACCTTATCCAGCGCGGCAAGATACGTAAGTTTGTTGTAATGGCAGGTTGCGACGGACGTTTCCCCTCGCGCAGTTACTATACTGAGTTCGCGGAGGCCCTGCCAAAAGACTGCGTGATACTGACCGCAGGATGCGCTAAGTATCGCTACAACAAGCTTCCGCTCGGCGATATCGAGGGTGTACCTCGCGTATTGGATGCAGGCCAATGCAACGACTCGTATTCGCTCGTGCGTATAGCCTTGGCTCTGAAGGATGCCTTCAAGGTGGATAGTATCAATGACCTACCGCTTGTATTCAACATAGCATGGTATGAGCAGAAAGCTGTCATCGTGCTATTGGCACTTCTTTACCTTGGTGTGCAGAACATACACACCGGCCCCACCCTTCCGGCGTTCTTCACACCGGATATCCTTAAGGTGCTTCAGGAAAAGTTCAATATCGGGACTATCTCAACGGTAGAGAACGATATCGCCACACTTATCGGTTAATCTAAGGAGATAATATTTTTGTGTATAACTGTTCGGTACTGCCATGGGATGTGCCGGACAGTTCTTTTATCTTCATCGCATTATAAACCGCCAAGTTTAAGAACGAAAGATAGGAGAGCGTCATAGACCTCACGCACATTAAGACTTTAGTAGAGGGTGCTTTGACAGCCCATATGGATGACCGAGAGATGATCATGAAAGGTATTGATTATTCATACTACGAACAAGACGATTAAAAAATCAATGATTTGAGGTCACAAATTGTGACCTCAAAAGAATATGGGTTATATCATCACAATTTGTGATTTCAAAGATAGTTGCTGTAATTAAAATCTGAACCAATGTAATTAAATCAAACTTGATATTCCAAATTGGCATATCAAGTTTGGAAGTATTCTAAAATTATTATTATCTTTGCATTTTGAAACACCTAAACATTGTACCCATAGATATTTCACACGGAATTTTAAAGACAAAAGACAAATATTTTTAATATGAAAATACGAAACTTCTTTTTATTATCTGCGATAACAGTTCTTAATAGCAGTGCGGTCTATGCCGCAGGACCGACTACACTGGTGGATCCGGTGCCTGATGTGCGCAAGGCTCTTCCTATCGGATCGGTGCCTATGGGAGACCTTGATAGTTTTGCGGAATATCAGCTTGAATTAGGGATGGAAGAAGGACCGTTTAAGGCTAACTGGGAATCAATTGAATCAAATTATCCCGGATCGCCGGAATGGCTGCGCGATGCCAAGTTCGGGATATGGGTGCATTTCGGTCCGCAGTCGTCAGGACAGAGCGGCGACTGGTATGCACGCAACCTTTATAAGGAAGACCATAAAGCATACGCCAACCATCTGAAGAATTTTGGACATCCGTCAAAGATCGGATATAAGGAAGTGCTTCGCGACTGGAGTCCCGACAGTCTTAACCCTGAATACCTTACCGACCTATACCATAGAGCAGGAGCCCGTTTTCTTATGATACAGGGTGTGCATCACGATAATTACGATCTATGGGATTCGCAGTATCAGCCATGGAATTCTGTCAACATAGGTCCTCACAGGGACTTGCTGAGGGAATGGGCGGATGCCTGTCGGAAACATGACATGCGTTATGGAGTGACCTTCCACCATGAATACACATGGTGGTGGTGGCAAACAGCATTTTGCGCTGATTCGCAAGGAGAGTTTGCCGGAGTGCCATACGACGGTAATCTCACCTTGGAAGACGGCAAAGGCCAGTGGTGGGAAGGTTATGACCCTCGGCTTCTTTATGGCGTCGATCTAAGGGAGTATGAATCCGTGGATGAAAACGCTCATACCGGCTGGACTCCACCGAAAGCAGGAATATTCACCAATCATCTTGACTATGCGAAATGGTATGCGAAGCAGTGGGCGCAGCGCATCATGGACGTGACAGAGAACTATGATCCGGATTTCATATATACCGACGGTACAGTTCAGGGACCCTTTACCGGCGACGGTACAGGTGCCGGTTTCAAATCGAATGCCATGCCTCACGTAATGGCAGATTACTACAACAAGATGCTGAAGAATCGCGGTAAGGTTGATGGATTCAGCATAATCAAATTCCGTAGGCCTACCAATGGTGCTGTCAATACGGCTGAATTCGACTTCCCTGACACCATCAATTCATCACAGCCGTGGATAAGGGAGGCTCCTGTGGGCGACTGGTTTTATGCTCCCGATTTTACGTATGATTCAGGGATGATGATCAAGTATATCATCGAGGCTATTGCGCGAGATGGTAATGCTGCTTTGAACATTTGTCTTCTTCCCGACGGAAGCATCGAACCGGAATGTGTCAGTATGCTTGAAGAAGTAGGGGAGTGGATGGCTCGTAACGGTGAGGCTGTCTATGGAAGCCGTGCATGGCATAAATTAGGTGAAGGGGTAGAGAAGAATGGAAAGCTACGTAAACTACCCGGAGGAAAGCTTGGTAAAAAGCATGCTGAGTTTCAGTTCTCACCGGAGGATTTCCGTTTTACACAAGGGAAGAATGGTAGCCTCTATGCCTTCTGCATGACAGTGCCTGAAGGTGGAACCAACCTTATGATCAAGTCTCTCGCCAATGGAGCGAAAGAGTCTCCCGAAGTCAGGAATGTCACCCTCCTCGGCCATGAAAGCCCATTGAAATGGACTCAGACCGACAGCGGACTTTCAGTGACCCTACCGTCTGATATGTCAGACTTCAAATCGGCATTAGTATTCCGGATCGATTGATATTCTTTGACGGAATTCGAGAGGATAAAAAAGTGGGTGCTTTCATCCCCCGTCGAAAAGAAATAGACATAGTTAGTCTTGATATGGCATCAAAAAGAACAATAGCATACACTGTCATAGTTATATTTTCGGTATTATCTGTCTTTCCCAAACGGCTGACAGACTACATTGACCCACGTATAGGGTCGGAGGGGTTGGGGCGCGTCTTCATTGGACCATGCACTCCGTTTGGGATGGTAAGGCCATCGCCCGACTGTACGCCGTCGCCTAACAGCGGCTGGCTTCCCATGCCGGAACGGGTAGACGGATTCGCACAGGTACACGTCAGCGGCACGGGCGGAGGACCCAAATACGGTAACATTCTTATTCAGCCGTTCTCGGGCTCTTTTGACAACACAGAGATTTTCGGGATACGCGAGTCTGAGACAATCTTGCCCGCTTATTACTCCACCACATATACGGATTCTGGCATAAAGACCGAAATCACAGCCACCGACCGCACGTCGGCCTACAGATTCATTTATCCGTCGGAGGGAGACAAGTGCCTGAAATTGGATGCCGGATTCTTCCTCGGGGAGTCCCCGGTGCCAGACGCGCGAGAGTCACAGCAGTTTGTTGGCAGCGAGATTCAGATGCTATCCGATACAGAAATCTCCGGCTATAGCCGTATTCGCGGTGGCTGGAACAACGGAAGGGCATATACTGTATATTTCTACGCTAAGTCAGATGTTCCGTTCGATCGGTCAGCTACATGGAAAGGGAAAAACATCAGTGATAGTCTCACACAATTCGATTCCGGAGAGAAGACAGGTGCACTCGTAAGATTTCCTGAACAGACGGATACAGTCAACTTCAGGATAGGCATATCTTTCATCAGTCCGCTGAAGGCAAAAAACAACTATGAAGAGGAATCCGCAGGGAAGACATTCGACGATATCAGGGAGGAGTCGCTGGCAAAATGGGAAATCGAGATGCGCAAGATAGAAGTAGATTCTGACACTCCGGAAAAATACAAAAGGATGCTGTATACAGCCCTCTACCACACGATGCTCATGCCTTCCGACCGGACGGACGAGAATCCGCTCTGGACTGATAAAGTGCCGTATTACGATGATTTCTATGCTCTCTGGGATACATACCGCACATCCATGCCGCTTTTTGCCATCATAGAGCCACAAAGACTTGCTGATATGGTCAACTCACTCGTCAACATAGGAAAGCGCGACGGCTATATGCCCGATGCACGCAGCGGAAACGCCAACGGCCGAACACAGGGGGGATCAAACGCCGATGTGGTGATCGCAGACGCATGCGTGAAGGGAATCCCGGGAATCGACTACGAGTCTGCCCTTAACGCCATGATACACGATGCCACCATGCCTCCGGGGGGTAATGAAGAAGCAGAGGGGCGCGGAGGATTGCGTGAATACCTGACACTGGGATATATACCTCACGGCATAGCCAGGGCTGGAAACCGAACGGTGGAATACTCTCTGTGCGACTTCGCCATAGCACAGGTTGCCAAAAGTCTTGGCAAGCATGATATAGCGGAGAAATATATGAAGCAGTCGGAATCATGGAAAAACCTTTGGCGCTCTGGCTATGAGCATGATGGCGCGAAAGGTTTCATAATGCCTCGGGACGCTGAAGGGAATTGGCTCGACTCTATTCCATTCGGGCACTCAAAAAAGGAACATCCGAAATTCAGGTACACGCCTCTTACTTTCGAAGGACCATGGTACAAACCGTGGTGGGACATGTTCTTCTACGAGGCATCCGCATGGGAATATTCGCTCAGTATTCCCCACGATGTGCCTGGTCTCATAGAGAAGTGCGGAGGACCGGATGCTTTCAAGGATAGGCTTGACACCTTCTTTGAGAAAGATTATTTCAACGTCAACAATGAGCCCTCTTTCCTTTCTCCATGCCTTTACCACTGGATAGGACGATCGGACAGATCGGGAGAGACCATAATGGAGATAATAGCGAAAAACTATAGCGACTCGCATTCAGGACTCCCCGGCAACGATGACTCGGGGGCGATGTCGTCGTGGCTGATATTCAATATGGCAGGTATCTATCCCAATGCGGGGCATGACTACTACCTTATTCATACTCCGCTATTGAAATCCACCACCTTCAATCTTCCGGAAGGCAAGTCTTTCACTGTAAAGGCAGAAGGACTGTCGGATAAGAACCGCTATATCACCGAGGCTTATCTCAACGGCTCACCTTATCCCTATTCCACCTTGCGACATTCCGACCTCGTGGCAGGTGGGGATTTGAAACTTGTGATGGGTAAAAAGCCGGGTAAATGGGGCACTGCGATGTTTGCGGACAATGTAACTTCTGAAAATGACGACGAAGCAATCTCTCACGCACCTGGCACTACGGCTATTTCAGATACACGTGACTTAGCATTTAAGCCTGACGTTAAATGCATAATTCCGGATACCCTGCAGGTGGCATATAAGTTGCACGGACAGACACGGAGGTTTAAATTCGTATATGTTCCCAAGGAAGATGGCGGTTTGACTCTTCACTGGAGCATAGTCCGAAACTTGAAACTATGGACCGGTACCTATAGTATGTCGGCAACTGCGGTAAAAGATGGGAATGCACAGAGTTATCTGATGCCGGAAGATGGAAATCATATCACCCTACCTGACAACATGACATTCGGGATAATCTCCGGAAATGCGCTTGCCGACTTAAAGGCTCGAAGTGAGTTTATCTACAACGGAGAGGTCTGGCGATACACCGGGACAGGAGAATCTCCCTTCGGACGCACCATTGAGGTTGAGGATAAGGAAGAGGGAGCAAGGATGACGATACTTGATAATCCAAGGCTTCCGCTAATACTGTCGATGCAGGATAATCCGCTTGAGATAGACTGGACAGTGCTATAATCTAATAAATGATGAATTATAAGATGCCAATTCGGCATCTTGAAGAATACCGAATGAAATGAAGAAATATGTGATGACTTTGTGTGCTATGGCAGCCCTCTGCGGCTGTAACAGTAAAGTGAACGATATAGATGCACGTGTGGACGCGCTCTACGACAAGATGGGTCAGGAGGAGCGGATCATGCAGCTCCGCAGCTGTATGATGGATGAGCTTTTCGACGAAAACGGCAATCTCGACCCTGCCAAGTGCGATTCCTTGATTCCGAACGGCATGGGGCATTTCTGCCAGTTTGCGAGCCAGATACCCTTGGAGCCAAATGTGCTACGCGATAAAGTGGCTGCCCTTCAGGATTGGCTTATCCATAATACCCCCAACGGTATTCCGGCACTTTTCCATGAAGAGGTGCTTTCCGGAGTCAATACCCTTGGCTCCACCATCTATCCCCAGCAGATAGGGCAGGCATGTTCCTTCAACCCGGAACTTGCAGAACTGAAAACCCTCCAGACCGGAAACGCATTGCGCCAGATCGGCGGAGTGTTGTCTCTCTCCCCTATGGTCGATGTTTGCCGGGACCCATCATTCAACCGTCTTGAGGAATCATACGGAGAAGACGATTATCTTTCTGCGGTAATGGGAGTCGCATTCGTCAATGGTCTGCAACAGGGCGACCTGAAGAAGGGCGTCGGTGCCTGCTCTAAGCATTACCTCGGATACGGAGGGGGTGGAGATGCCGACGAAAAGGAGATGATGGAGGAAATCCTTCTGCCTCATGAGGCTATGATTCGCACTGCCGGCAGCAAAGCTGTGATGCCCGGTTATCATGCCGTAAAAGGCACGAACTGTGCCGCTAACGACTGGATTCTGCGCGATATCCTCCGTGATTACGTAGGTTTCGACGGAATGGTGGTGAGCGACTACACTGCCATTGACCAACTACCCGGCAAGGACAACACCGAAAGGGCTGCAATGGCAATCAACGGCGGTACAGACGTCGATTTCTGCAACGGCACCTGCTACGCTAATCTTCAGGAAGCTATTGACAAAGGCCTTGTGTCGCAAGAAACTTTCGAGAAAGCTGTAAAGAATGTGCTGAAATATAAGATGGAAGCCGGTCTTTTTGACAAAGATGCTTACTTCTATAGCAAAGAGAATATAAAACTGGATACTCCCGAGGAACGTCAGACTGCCTACGACATTGCTTCACAGTCCGTAGTGCTTCTTGCAAATAATGGAGTCCTCCCTCTTAAGGATAATGAGAAGGTATTTGTCACTGGCCCGAACGCCAATTCAATGTGGGCGATGTGTGGCGACTATTCATTCCCAAGCATGAACTATTTCTGGAAGATGAGGATGGACGAAGTGGATAATCCTCATATCGTGAAACTGTTGGAAGGTCTGAAATCGCGCAAACCGGAGAGTGTAGAGATTTCCTATTCACGTGGTTGCGACTGGACAGATACTATTGAGACACAATTCAAAAAATTTGGTGACGAACGTGCGTGGGAGTATCGTACTCTTCATCGCAAGGTGGACTCAGGCGAGAAAGCAGACTGGAATGAGGCTATCAAGATGGCTAAGGATGCTGACGTAATCGTGGCAGCAATGGGCGAGAACGTCATGCTCTGCGGTGAGAATCGCGACCGTCAAGGTCTGAGGCTGCCCGGACGTCAAGAAGAATACGTGAGGGCATTGATAGCTACGGGAAAGCCTGTAGTGCTCGTGCTTTTCGGAGGTCGTGCGCAAGTGATTTCCGGAATTGCAGACAAGTGCGCAGCGATCATCCAAGCTTGGTATCCAGGAGAAGAAGGGGGCAACGCATTGGCCG
>CAMWQY010000041.1 GCA_947176355.1 uncultured Porphyromonadaceae bacterium | reverse complement strand
GACATCCGCTGATGCCGAAGCTTGTCATGTGGTTGTCGCTTGCAAGAAGAGTGAAGAGAGCGGGAAGATTCTGAAGATAGAGCTTAGAAATCTTGTTGTCGCTTACATTGAGGTTCTGGAGTGAAGTCAAACCTGAAAGAGAAACCTGCTGAAGTTCATTATAGCTTGCATAGAGATGCTTAAGAGCTGTGCAGTTAGTGACAACGAGTTGCTCAAGACGATTGTTCATTACATTCAGAGTCTCAAGGTTAGCAGACTGTGCTACATCAAGAGCTACGAGGAAGTTGCTTGAGATGTTGAAGTTCTTCAACAAAGGCACACCGCTAAGATCAATCTCAGAAAGACGGTTGCGATAGAGTTTCAGAGTCTGAAGTTGAGGACAACCCTTGCAAGAGAACTCCTTAAGCTGGTTGCGACCTGCATTCACTTCTACAAGTGCCGGACAGTTGTCGACGATAAGGCTTGTAAGCTGGTTGTCGGAAACGTCAACCTTAGTAAGAGCCGGGAAGTTGCTCAGGTCGAGAGTGCCAACGAGTTTCTTACCCTTGAGGTCAATTTCAGTCACACTTCCATTCTCAAACTTCACGCCGGGCATATTAGCTACGCTTGCGCCGTTAAGGCTCAGTTCAGGATTCTGTGCGATGAAAGAAGTTAGAGCTTTTTGTTCTACATTCTTTTTAGCATTCCCCTTAGCGAATGCGCTGCCGCTTAGTGTCAGAGCTGCGGCAAGGATCAAAAGAGTTTTCTTCATAACTTTAGGATTTTTTGTGTTTTTGTTCATTTTTCACTGGTTTTAGACCCAACATATCTTTGTTGGTATGGAAATCGTTCAGTCTGTGGATGCTTTCTTAAGCACCGTTCTCCCTCACGGTTTCATACTTAAAACGATTGGGAAAATGAATGGTTTAATTAAATACTATTTTTTTTTAAATTTTCTAAAAATGAACCCTCGACACCTTATTAATGTTATATAAGTATCAAATCTAAGCTTGAGTCCAAGCCTCGAACTATAGATACCGAATTCAAGCATCTCGGATTTATTTAGCAGTTTAGATGGTTTAAGTTTAAGTTTAGTTTTGATTCATAATTCTTAATTAAATACTTTTGTTACACCTCCTTTATTAGCAATCAAAATGATTACATTTTTAAAAATATTACTCGTCGTTGTTCTTCTCATCGCGATGGTATTAGTTCTTCTAATTATAGGCCACATGTCTCATCCGCAGGTGTCCTCAACTAAGGAGGATAGAGATCGCCTTCTGCACGATGTCGAGACTCGCGAGAGAGTCATTACTTCCAATAGCATCTTCCATCAATTCTTTGCTCGCCCGGAAAGACGAAATATCAAAAGATAATCAATTATTTTTAGCGTTTGTCACATTTTCCGTTTCTTCGGGTAGCTTTTCAAGATTATCATCAGAACTTATTCCTGTGAAAATAATATTCCCGGAATTTTTAGTATTTACCTCACCTTCAATTTTTATGTTAAGCACTTTCTTCTTTTTTGCTTCAACAGTGAAGGTATGAGTAAAATCCTCCGGTTCTTCGTTGTTACCCTTATCCCAAGTAAATCTAAGTGTAAACTCCTCTGTATCTTTACTAAAATCATTTAGTGAATATAGACATTCCCATGGCTCGCTGGTTCCATTAAGACTCAAACCGCTTGGAAAAACAAGGAAGTATTTATAATCAGTATTATAACCATGATTAGTTACATCTTTTACACTTACACTTGTGTTATCAGGTATACTTTCTACGACAAATTTTAGTCCGAAACTTTTATAATCCATTGGTATTTCAACGGTATTAGTTACGGCAGGATCAAACCCGCTTGTAGTTCCATAATATCTCTTCACTCTTGGATAGCTAACATCACCTTGTTGTGAAGGCAAATCATTTCCCGCATATACAAATGCAACACCTTGACCTAACTGAAAAAATTTAAATTTCTCATAATCGGGTAGTTCAGAATGATAAAAGAACTTATTTATGTTGGTTTTGTCATAATTACCTCCTTGGCCATTATTTAATTGAAATGGTTGTCCATAGCTATCTTTACTGTCACCGTATAATTTATCTACCCCTTCTACAAGAATAGATGATTCAAATCTATATGTATAACCTGTAAGAAGATCAATGGTAATATCATTAGATTTTTTAAAAAGACCGTATGCATAAGGTTGCTCGGTTGCATTTTCTTCCTTCTTTGTATAGAATACATTTATACCTGTAAATGTATCTCCATCCTCAGCTCTAAGAAGAGGCTCCTCCGATTCCGTGATATAGTCGCCTCCAAACGACAAACGAATGGTCTTTAGCATCGGTTTTTCTTTACTTTTGAGAATACGGTGGTTGCCATCTTCCAATGGATCTAATTCATTCTTGCACGATGACACCCCACAAAGCATTAAAATCAAAAGAATACTGTTTATTGTTTGTTTCATGATATTATATTTTCTAATAATTGTTTGATGAAATGAAGGATTAAAGAGTCTTAAGCCTCCTTATAGCCTCATTCATAACCTCACTGCCAAAGACATAACTTCCTGCCACAAGCACATCTGCGCCGGCAGCGGCAAGCTCAGCCCCAGTCTTTTCATTGACACCCCCATCTACCTCAATAAGAGCTTTAGAACCTGTTCTGTCTCGTAGTTCCTTAAGTTTTCTCACTTTTTCAATTGTATGCTTGATAAACGGCTGACCACCAAATCCGGGTTCAACCGACATCAGCAATACCAAATCAAGTTCTGATATTATATCCTCAAGAGTTGAAATGGGCGTAGCCGGATTCAAAGTCACTCCAGCCATCATCCCTGCTTGATGTATGTGCTGCACAGTGCTATATAGATGAAGGCAGGCTTCTTGATGCACGTTCATTATCTCAGCACCCAATTCCTTCACATTTGCAATCCATTTTTCAGGCTCCACTGTCATCATGTGCACATCGAGAGGCTTCTCACATGCCTTTGCGACTCCCTGAAGCACCGGAAAACCAAATGAAATATTAGGCACAAAGACACCATCCATCACATCAAGATGAAGGAAATCTGCCTCCGAGGCATTTATCTTTTCTATTTCTTTGCTTAGATTTAAGAAATCAGCGGCAAGAAGTGACGGTGCTACTTTCATCTCTTTATCTTTATTTCTTAGTATCGTAGTTTTTCTTTTTGAATGCATTGTATAGAATATAGAGGATGCATACGGCAAGAAGAGCATATCCGGCGTATGTCAGATAACTATTATATTCCTCTACTTTCTCAAACAACTGATCCGGTGAGACATGAAGCGACAGCCAATAGCCCAACCCCGCGAGTATGGCGTTCCATATCAATGCTCCAAGGAAAGTGAAAATGGTAAATACACCAATATTCATCTTCGAAAGTCCTGCAGGTATGGATATCAATTGCCTGATCGCCGGAATAAGTCGCCCCACAAAAGTCGATACTGCACCATGCTTGTCAAAGTATGCTTCTGCCTTATCTACTTTTGACCTGTCAATTAGACAAGCATGCCCGAATTTGCTATCGGCAAAGGCATATACGATTGGACGCCCAACCCACAATGACAGGAAATAATTGATAAATGCTCCACAAAGTGCTCCTAAAGTAGCTACTATCACAACTACAAAAATATTCATGTCCCCACCTACTCCCGTATTCGTGCAAGCAAGGTAAGCTGCAGGGGGCACTACTACTTCACTCGGAAATGGAATGAACGAGCTCTCGATCGTCATGAAAAGAAACACAAACAAGTAGTTTGCATTCTCTACAAACCACTGGAAAAACTGCGATGCGTCAAAAAGACTTGCAAGAATCATGTTGGAATCTGTACTTTATGGTATATCTACAAAAAGCAATTTCTGTCGGCAAGCCGACAAGTCAGTTGCAAATTTAGCAATTTTATTCTATTCCCACAATATATAAACGTTAAATTTTTAATTTTTTGTGGTTTATTCTTAATTCATCCCCTATTGCCTCTCCGGAAATTCATCCATCCAAGCTTTTACAATATCTATGAACTCTTCTTCGGGAATATCGTAGGGTAACCAACGAATAGGAATCCCCCTCTTTTCCATCCCTCTGAACCAAGTCATCTGACGCTTTGCAAACTGATGGATTGCTATCTCAAGTTGCTTTCGCATCTCTTCAAGACTAAGCACTCCTATAGCATGAAGAGTGACAAACTTATATTCAAGGCCATAATAAATTAGATCTTCTGCTTTTATACCGCGAGCCAAAAGTCCTTTTATCTCCTCTATCATCCCTTCTTCTATCCTTGCATCAAGACGACGGCTGATCTTCTCACGCCGTGCATCACGAGGGATATCTATTCCAATGACAAGGCTATTCAGTGGCTTTGCCGTCGACCTGTCAGCAGCTACAGCTTCTTCAGGATGATCAGTATAATATTGCTGAATCTCAATAGCACGGAGTGCCCGGTCGCGAGTATCGACATCTGTTGTATTGTGAAGTGTCTTATATGTCTTAAGTATCGCAGTCAGTTCTTCAAGGCTTTTGCCATCAAGAGATGCCCGAAGCTTTTCATTTCTCTCTACCTTGGGCATCACAAGTCCGGATAACGCAGCCTCCACATACATCCCCGACCCTCCACAGAGCACCGGCATCTTTCCTCTTTCCTCTATTTCTATTTTAGAGTCATGGAAATCTGTAAGAAATCTATGCAGATTATATTTATCCCCCGCTTCTGCAATATCAATAAGATGATACCGCACTCCATCATACTCACACAGATCCTTCCCTGTGCCTATATCCATCCCTTTATATACCTGACGGCTGTCGCCACTGATAATCTCTCCCCCAATCGCCTTTGCTATAGACACTGCGCGACGGGTCTTGCCGCACGCAGTAGGGCCAACAACAGCAATAATCTCCGGAACAGGATTCATTTTTTCTCCTCTTTTCACTTCAGGCTCCTCTTTATGCATTACTTTTGGTAGGTGCTTTTACTTTTCTTTCCGGAAGCCTCACGTAAAAATTTCTTGAGCTTAAAGAATTTAGTGTCGCTATTGAAATCAGCTATATATAGCCATTTGTCGTCTTGCAGGTCAAGCTGGCTCTTTCTGACATCAGCAAGCGTCAATGTACCTTTATACGACTTAATCTTATTCTTTCGATATCCTTCTTCATCGTATGTGCGTTCGGTAAGGATAATTGTAGAAAGACGCGAAAGATCGGAAAGAGCATTAGTGGCTATCTTCATGGGCGCCACATTATATATCCTCTTTATATCGTCGAAATGCACCCACTCCCCTTCTTCATTCATATCAGGGTAGTCAGAGATATCTCCATCAAGGAAATAGAAATATCTCAACAATGAATGCTTGTCGACTCCTGCAAGATGGCGTCCGAAGAAAAACTTTAGTTCTCCCCCTTTCTGGCCGGTCATTCGCTCTATAATGTTCTTTACTTCTGTAGTCGGAATACCATTTACAGTCCTTTTTGTAATGAAAGGAGTATCAAAGACTCCTTCTTTTTGGTTCAGTCTGTCGAAAGCATCTTTCTTAATATAGACATATTCTCCGCATATCACATAAAATCTGAGATATGTATGTGCAGTCACGTCTCGAAGTTCTTCAGGAGTGATGATCTCATTGTGTTCTTCAAGATCAAGATATAGATTATAATATCTAATGATAAAATATATCTCATCGAGCATCACAGCTATCACCACAATCCAAAGAAAGACATACCAGTCGCGTGCATTCTGGTTGATGTTGACATACTCATAAAGATAATAATACCAGATAATGACTGAAAGGAGAGCAAAAAGACCAACCATATTTTTTAGCTGGATGTCGGTCTCTCTATTAGACACCATACCGAAATATCCTCGCTCCCTTACGCCTCCATAAAGAGACTTAAATTGCCTATAAGCCGGCATTGACTTTTTGAAAACCAATGAATAGAGAGATACCAAGAAGGTAGTAGGCACAAGAATTAACGACGGCAAATAGGGATGATTGAAAAAGATTATTTCGTTGGGGAAATGATACAGATCAAGAATTTGAATGACTACAAGGATAATACTGATAAACGTGTAGATGAGAATACTATAGAACATAGTTTCCACTACCACCATGCAATTACTATTCTCCGAAACGTTGTTGTTCCAAATCATTGTATACAACACTCCACAAATAAATAGCGAAAGCACAGGCGCCATATAATAGGGCAACAGGTGAGACCCTCCCATTATTACAGCTACGCACAGTAGCGATATAGCAAGATTTCGCCATAGATAGTAGAGCTGCATGCTATTTATTTTCCTGAAGTCTTCCATTTTATTGTCTGTCAGTATATTAAATTCTATTTAAGATTTGTGTCAAGGAAATCCACAACCCTTTTATAAAGCTGTGTTCTGGCATTGCTCACTCTTAGCGAATGATCCATGCCTGTGAAAACCATCATGTCAAAAAGATGTCCTTCGTAGGTGAGTTTTGATGTAAACTTCAATGTATTGTAGAAATGAACATTGTCGTCGCTCGATCCGCTCATGATGAGAAGTCGACCTTTTAGTTTATGACTTCTTCCTATTGCTGAAGACTGAGCATATCCATCTTCATTCTGGGCTGGTGTCCGCATAAAGCGTTCGGTATATATTGAATCATACCATCTCCAATCGGTCACAGCAGCCATTGCCACTCCACACTTGAATGGAGTGTTGTCTGACGTCATCTCCATCAGGGTCATATAGCCACCGTAGCTCCATCCAAAAAGCGACATACGCGAAGCATCTACATACGGGAGTTTGGCGATTTCATTAGCACCGGCTATCTGGTCTTCCGTCTCGTATTTTCCCAAATGCATATAGACGCAATGTTGCCATTCTGCGCTTCTTGCACCGGTGCCTCTACCATCGACACATGCCACTATATATCCTGACTGAGCAATATAGTTTAATCCATCAAGATGCCATTTATTGGTGACTTCTTGCGAACCCGGACCATTATACTGATACATCATCAGAGGATATTTCTTAGAGGCATTGAAATCAGCAGGCTTCATGATCATAGCATCCATCTCTTGCCCTATTGCGTTCTTGACCTTGGTAAGTTCAAATTTTGGTGCATTAGCATATCTTGAAGCGTAGGTTGAATTCATTTCAAGGTCCTTGATTTTCTTTCCGGCAGTACTCCAAAGAGTGTATTGAGGGGGAGTGTTCAGATCGCTCCAATTTCTGACATAATAAGAAAAATCACCGCTGAATTTGCAAGATTCCCAACCCGGACCATCATGCAGAAGCTTCATGACTCCTTTGGCATCTACAATTGCAACATTGCGATTTACTGCTCCAAGCTTAGTCGTCTGCACAAAATGATTTCCGGATGCTGACTTGCCGTAGTATTCAGTGACATTAAAATCGCCGTTTGTGATCTGGCGCAGCTGACGCCCATTGTAGCTGTATTCATAAAGATGGGTCCATCCGCTCTTGTCTGAAGCTATAACGAATGACTCAGCGCCATAGCTTAACATTCCATAGACATCTCTGTCTATCCATGTCTTGCTTTGCTCTGAATACACTTGAGTGGCTACCGTTGAGGCTGGATTGACACTAAAGATCCTAAGGTCGTTCTGATCTCGGTTGAGTTTAACCACCATCAACTTTTCGCCCTTACCATCAAACTGGATATCCGGCACATAGTCATCCTTCCCTAAATTAAGCTGCATCTCTTTGGTCACTCTTGAGTTAAGGTCGTAAGCGTGGACAGAAACAACTGAATTGGGGTATCCGGGAAGAGGATATTTATATGTGAATGAAGCCGGATATGGATCACCGAGAGGATCTTTCGCGTAGTAAGGACGATAATCATCAAAACTATAAGCAGGCACATCCGTCTCGTTCCATTTTATAAATGCAAGAGTCTGGTCGTCGCCGCTCCAGCAGAGGGAGCACTGAATACCAAATTCTTCTTCATACACCCAATCAGGAGCGCCATTGATGATTTTATTCACTTCTCCATCCGTAGTGACCGCTATATCTGTCTTATAGTCAAGATTGGAAATGAAGATATTATTGTCTCTTACGTAGGCAATCCTAAGTCCGTCGTGCGACATTGTGGCGCCTCTTTGAGCACCTTTAGACGATACTCTCTGCATTGTGCCGCGCATCGTATCGTAGACATAGTATTCTGCCGTAAAACTATAGCGCCATATTCCTTTTACATCGTTCCATAGCAAGATTTTTCTGCCGTTTTCCGACACTTGGTAGCCATCGAAGGAATCTATTTTTAGTTCCCCTTTGACGGCATCAAGGTCGAAGAGCGTTCCGGTCTTTTGTCCGGTGGCATAACTGTAAATCTCGATCTTTCTGCCGTCTTTGCTGACCATGCTATAGGTCTTGCCATCAGACAGAGGACGCATCTCCCCTATTCCTGCCGGCAAATTAACTTTTCTGTCGCAATAATCTTCAGCATTTAGAGGGGCAGCATAAGCAGACGCCGCTGCAATGCTACCCAACATTGCCAAAATAAGAGCTTTTTTCTTCATTTTCAAATTCATTAATATGAACGAGCAAATATAACTCGGCGTGCCGACGGCTTTCCTGTCACCATGCAGACTCCCGGAGTCGTGTCTCCTTCAAATGGAATGCAACGAATAGTAGCCTTTGTCTCTTCCTTAATCAGTTCCTCTGTCTCGGGAGTACCATCCCAATGAGCGAGTATAAAGCCACCCTTCTCGATTTTTTCCTTGAATTCTTCGTAAGTATCAGCCGTTGTTGTCATCTCATCGCGATACTTACGAGCCTTTTCAAGAAGATTCTTCTGAATATCCTCAAGAAGGTTTGCCACTGTCTCTTCGATGCCTTCAAGCGGTAAGGTTTCTTTCTCAAGAGTATCTCTGCGCATCACTTCCACAGTACCGTTTTCAAGGTCGCGAGATCCGATAGCAAGGCGGACCGGCACTCCTTTCACTTCATAGTCGGCAAACTTGAAGCCGGGACGCTTGTTGTCGGCATCATCATATTTTACACTGATTCCCTTTGCCCTGAGATTCTTGACAATAGAATCTACCTTCTCAGAGATCTTAGCCAAACCTTCTGCATCTTTGTATATAGGCACTATCACAACCTGGATAGGAGCAAGATGAGGAGGAAGCACAAGACCATTGTCGTCGGAATGTGTCATTATGAGAGCACCCATCAAGCGCGTTGACACTCCCCAAGAAGTAGCCCAGACATATTCCGGCTTATTCTCCTTATTAATGTATGTCACGTCGAATGCCTTGGCAAAGTTCTGACCAAGGAAATGGCTTGTGCCTGACTGAAGAGCCTTGCCATCTTGCATCATTGCCTCAATTGTGAATGTGTCTACGGCTCCGGCAAATCTTTCATTAGGGGATTTTACACCCTTTATCACTGGCACTGCCATATAGTTTTCTGCGAAGTCGGCATACACTTCAAGCATCTTTCTTGCTTCTGCTTCAGCTTCTTCGCGTGTGGCATGCGCGGTGTGGCCCTCTTGCCAAAGGAACTCCGCAGTACGAAGGAACATGCGGGTTCTCATTTCCCAACGCATTACGTTTGCCCACTGATTGATAAGAATAGGAAGATCCCTATACGAATGAATCCAGTTCTTGTAAGTATTCCATATTATAGTCTCTGAAGTAGGACGTATGATAAGTTCTTCCTCAAGTCTTGCCTCCGGATCTACCACCACTCCATTGCCGTCAGGGTCATTTTTCAGACGATAGTGAGTCACTACAGCACACTCCTTTGCAAATCCTTCTACATGCTCTGCTTCACGGCAAAGAAAAGACTTTGGAATAAGAAGCGGGAAATATGCATTCTGATGTCCGGTAGCCTTAAACATATCGTCGAGCGTACGCTGCATCTTTTCCCAGATAGCATAGCCGTATGGTTTGATTACCATGCAACCTCTCACAGCAGATTGCTCGGCTAAGTCAGCTTTTACTACAAGTTCGTTGTACCACTGTGAATAATTGTCTGATCTTTTCGTGAAATTCTTTAGTTCTTTTGCCATATCTATGCAAATATATTTTTGATCTTAAATCGTTAATCGTTTATAGTTAATAGTTTTTAGTTGATAGTTGATAGTTGATAGTTTATCGTTGATAGTTTATCATTATCTGAGTCTATCTGCCGCCCTGAGCTTTTTTTGATCTGATAAGATCAAGCGATAAGCTAATATGTTAGCAATCAATGCTACGATTGGTGCACAAATAAATGTACTCCAACCTACGTTTGCCCCGAAATCTGATGCAAAACCTGAAGCAGTAAATGCTGCTATCACCCCTGCCGAGGCACTTATAAGGGCCGATATCAACGCCACTTTTTTCTGAAGGGGCATATTCTTGAAGCAGAATATATCTATCAAAGGCATAATGCATCCCAACAGTGACACGATGAAGAGAATGATCGTACTCATGCCGGTCACTTCATCCGGAGCCGAAGCAATACCCTCTCGGCAGATTCCTAATGCCGTCACATTAAACGTATATGCCTCAGTCTGAATCTGTCCCAACGAACAGAATGAAAAAATCCCCATCAT
Organism: uncultured Porphyromonadaceae bacterium; assembly: GCA_947176355.1. Classification (GTDB taxonomy): domain Bacteria; phylum Bacteroidota; class Bacteroidia; order Bacteroidales; family Muribaculaceae; genus Lepagella. Next base: position 2,424 of record CAMWQY010000041.1, on the reverse strand, counting down.
TACCCCCGCAATTAGCAGCATAACTGACTGCCATCTCTGTATTACCATATCTTTTACTGTATTATCAGATTTCTATTATATTCTTTTATAAGGGTGATTACGTTCAACGCACTACGCACAACGCATCACGCATTCGCCCTAACAAAATGCAAAATTAATAAAAATTACCGACTCAACAACGATTTTTGGCATTTTATTTGTTCTTATTTATATGGTCAGTTGTTTTTTAACAACCCGAATCTCAAAATTATTAAGAAAAATGAAAGAAAAGAATAAATATTCTCTCCCCATACAGACAAAAATGCTTCTGGATGCAGGCAGATATAAGGACTGCTTCACTCTCATACGTCGTAGGCTGACGGAGGTGCCGCTCCCCGGAGCTTTCAATAAGATTTCGCAATCAGAAAGCACGTATAAGTATATGCTTGATTTTTTCTCCCGAGGTCTTGCCGATCCCGGAAGGAAAGCTTTGCTTACTGAAATCAGGCATACTCTTATTGAAATAGCACAGCAAATTGAAAAAGAAGCATCTTCCACAGATTCTCCCGACATTTACTTTTCCACTCTCAGAATGTGTCGGCTTCGTCCAGCCAAGATACAAGATTGCATCAAAAAGATAATTGAACTTAAAGCTATGGCTGACTTATCTCTGACAGCCGGTAGTTATCCCGACAGTCTGATGGCGCAGATAGAAGAGGAAGAAGACAAATTGTTTAATATAATCTGGACTTCCGACAATCTTGCCAAGGAGGATTATTCCGATATTGAAAAGGCCATTTTCAACGAGTCTCTGCCATTTACTACGTCAGCGCTTTGCATGGCAGCCGCCGGCCTTTCCATCATGAGATACTACAACCATGATGCCTTGATCATGCTCATTTCTTTATCAAAATCTTCCTCCCTTCGTATTGCATCGAGAGCTCTTGCCTCTCTCATATTAGCTCTTAGCCGATGGCCGGCTGAAATAGCCGACGACCAACGCGTGACAGATGCTCTTGCGACTTTGACTGAATTAGATGGCATGCCTGATAAAATCAGGAAGACAGTCATGACCATCATTCGGACTCGAGATACCGACAGAGTGTCAAAGAAGATGCAACGAGAGGTGATCCCGGGTCTTATGCAGTTTGGTCCGGATATTATCCAGCGACTAAAAAAGACCTCTGAGGAATCTTCTTTTGCTGATCTTGAAGCTAATCCGGAATGGGAAGAACTTTTGAGCAAATCAGGGCTTGAAGATAAACTTAGGGAACTTACCGAGATGCAGTCTGAGGGTGCCGACGTTATGATGGTGGCGTTCTCAAATCTCAAGAATTTCCCATTCTTCCGTCGTGTCAGAAATTGGTTTCTCCCCTTCACTGTCCAGCATCCGATGCTACGTCAGCTGCATTCCGCTGATAATGACGATGTCACTTCTATGCTTGATATGAGTGGGGTGATGTGTGATTCCGACAAGTATTCTTTCGCATTCTCCCTTTCTTCCATGCCTGAAGCTCAACGAAAAATGATGCTCTCACAGATGAACGCACATTCTGAGCAAATGAAAGAGCAGATGGCCGACCTTAAGCGACTGAAGGCAGGCAATGAATTTGAGACCTTTACTATCGGCTATCTTCGCGACATCTATAGATTTCATAAACTATACCCAAAACGGGCTGAATTTTTCGACCCGTTCGCTTCCGCTCTTGACTTCACATCTATCCCATTAGTGGCAGAAGTCATGGAGTCGGGCGATGAAGTGGCTCCGATTGCCGAATTTTACTTCAAGCGCGGTTACTATGCTGATGCTCTTCCTCTTCTCAACTCAGCCGCCCTTACAGGGAGCTTGCCCAATGTATGGGAAAAGATAGGCTTCTCTTTGGAAAAATCAAAAGGGGCTAATAAAGAAGCCATAGAAGCCTACATGAAAGCCCAGCTCTTCAATCCGGAAAGCAAATGGATAGCCAAACGCCTTGGCATCTGCTATCGGCGTGAGGGCGATTATAGAAATGCATTGGAATATCTCAACCAAGCTCGTCGCGAAGATGGGGAATATGACCGCCATCTATCTTTGCTAATTGCAGATACATACGCTGATGCGGGGAAATGGGAAGAGGCGCTTAAAGAACTGTATAGAGTGGACTATGAGACTCCGGACGACCCGGACGTAATACGTCGAATTGCAAAGTGCAATTTCAGACTCGGTAATCTCGACAAGGCGGATACCCAACTTAGGCAAATTCCCAACATAAGTCTCAGTGAAGAGGATTATCGTCTGATGGGCCACATAGCTTTCCTTAAGAAAGAAATGGAAGAAGCAGCAAGGCTTTACCGACTGACAGTGCGCCCCAACGACGAAAAAAGGCTCTGGAAATCCCAGATACTTTCAGATATCGACACTCTCGAATCTCTTGGAGCTTCGAAGTTAGACCTGCAGCTTCTCCT
>CAMWQY010000040.1 GCA_947176355.1 uncultured Porphyromonadaceae bacterium | reverse complement strand
GGCTATGATTTGATAATGAAGGCGTATGACATTGCTGTCAAGGATGGCTATATGTTTGGGGCGTATGGGGATGCAATGCTGATTTTACGCTGATATTGTTTATGATTTGTTAACTAATGGACTAAGACAAAGTTAATTAAGTTTAATCATAAAAAATTTTTAATCGAAATACTTGACAAAAGCTTTTAGATGTATTATCTTTGCATCGTGTTTTTCATGGTATTAGATTTAAGGTTAAAGGATAGTTGTCGTGATGACAATTATTCCTTTTTTTTATGCAAAAATTTCTTTTAGGATGTCGAGAGATTTTAGGTTGTCGCATCCGGGGAAGTGGAGTCCGTAGTATTTTAGGATGGAGTCGATAAGTTCGGAACGATCTTTACCTGAGAATCGGAAATATCGGGCATTGGCATAGTTGATGCGAGCAAGTGTGGGAAGGAATGCGGAATGTCCGGCATCAATCCTTAGGCTGCTTGGCGATACGACGTTAAATGGATATACCATTATGCCGGCTTTCATGTCAAATTCCATTCCTTCTTGATAACCGCTTAGATCAGGCTGTATGCCCATCATATAGCTCATGCTGATAAGAAATGTGATGTGGAAATTCGCGGTTAAGCTACGGTCAATGGTAGCATCCAAGACGCTGATTGAGTTGGCTATAAAATCCCAAAGACGTGGTTCTTGAGGTGCATCATGGAGTAGCCTTGTCAAGAATTCTGACAAAAATAGTACTATGGTTGATTTAAGTGGTTCATAATAGATCGAACGCCACACTTTCATTGGGGCTATGGAATAGAGATTGTGTATGTCTCTTGTAGTTGAGATTTTAGCTTGGGCTTCTATTATGCTAAATGGCTGCAAGCGAGCCATCGTCTGGCGGCTCGACTTTGATGATCCGGCAGGAGTCAGAAAGGCAATTCTACCTCTCTCTCGAGTGTATATATTCGTGACATTATGCTTGTCGCTATGTTTTACTGTGCCTAACACAATACCCGTTATATTCTCCTTCATATTCTTAAAATTAAAATATACGTCGTCCCCTCTTTTTGCTTATAAAAAAAGATCTAACCCTTTTCACAAAGAATTAGACCGAAACCTTAATCTTAATTTAATACTATGAAAAACACACTTGCAAAATTAATGAATTTTTTTGAAACTACAAATTATTTTGATAAAAATTTCAAAAAATATTTGCTAAAACAAATAATTTTAACCCTTAGGCGTTATATAATTGTTAAAATTTGGTTGTCTCAATTCCTCAAATTAGGTTTTATACAAAAATATAGTATGAAGAAATATAATATTGCCGTAGCCGGAACGGGCTATGTTGGTCTTTCTCTTGCCACCCTCCTTGCTCAGCACAATCATGTGACGGCTGTCGATGTGATCCCTGAGAAAGTCGATTTGATCAATAAGGGTATTTCCCCAATTCAAGATGAATATATAGAAAAATTCCTTAAAGAAAAGGATCTTGACATCGTAGCTACTCTTGATGGTGCAAAAGCATACGAAAATGCTGATTTCGTTGTCATTGCTGCTCCTACTAATTATGATCCGGTGACAAACTTCTTTGATACCCACTGCATAGAAGACGTAATTGACCTTGTTCTATCTGTCAATCCTAACGCAATAATGGTCATCAAGTCTACAATTCCTGTCGGCTACTGTCGTTCTCTCTATATGAAATATGCCAATGCCGGTGTCCCTGTGTTCAATCTAATGTTCTTCCCTGAATTCCTTCGTGAGTCAAAAGCTCTTTATGACAACCTCTATCCTTCAAGGATAATCGCAGGTGTCCCTAAGATAATTGAAGACAAGAAGTATGCTCATGAGAATGATGCTATACTCAAAGTCACCGACCTTAAGAAGATGGAAGAAGCTGCTCATACTTTTGTAGCGCTTCTCGAACAAGGCGCTTTGAAAAAGGATATTCCGGTGCTTTATATGGGTATGAAGGAAGCCGAGGCTGTGAAACTCTTTGCAAATACATATCTTGCCCTGCGTGTCAGTTATTTTAATGAGCTTGATACGTATGCAGAAGTGAAAGGTCTGGATTCAAAAGCGATTATTGATGGAGTTGGTCTTGACCCACGTATTGGCTCTCACTATAATAATCCTTCTTTTGGTTATGGCGGTTACTGCCTTCCAAAGGACACTAAACAGCTTCTTGCCAACTACGCGGAAGTGCCTCAGAATATGATGTCTGCCATAGTGGATTCCAATAGAACGCGTAAGGATTTCATTGCCGATCAAGTGCTGAAAATGGCAGGTTGGTATGATTATACTTCAAACAATCATTACCCCCACGCCTACGGAAAGCACGCTGTCCACCATGTACAGCAATCAGCTCCTATCATCGGGGTATATCGTCTGACGATGAAGTCAAATTCCGATAATTTCCGTCAGTCGAGCATCCAAGGCGTGATGAAGCGTATAAAAGCCAAGGGAGCTCAGGTCATAATCTATGAGCCGACACTTGAAGACGGCACCTCCTTCTTTGGAAGCACCGTCGTCAATGATATAAATAAGTTCAAGGAAATGTCGCAGGCCATAATTGCCAATCGTTATGATGCCATCCTCGACGATGTGGCAGCCAAGGTCTACACAAGAGATATATTCCGTAGAGATTAATTAAAAATTGAGAATTGAAAATTATATCTGTCGATAATTCCCAATTCTCAATTATTGATTCTCAATTCTCAATTATAGTTAAGAGTATAGGAAGCGCTTGATGGAGCGTTTAGGCGTTTTCTCGAATTCGTTTGGAATTAACTGAATCTTAGAAATCTGTTCGTAGGGAGCCACCAATCGGTTGAGCTCCTTTCTTGTTTCCTCCATCTTATCCGTTAGGTCCGGACTTGCAAGGTCTAACTTGTCAAGGGCTGGATAATCTGGATATACTAACGCTACAAGTTTCCCATCACGCTCTACAACGAGAGATTCTGCTACGAAAGGCATATTGTTTAACTTTGCTTCGATCTCCTCAGGATAGATGTTTTGTCCACTCGCAGAGAGGAGCATCGTCTTATTGCGGCCGCGAAGGAATAGTGTTCCGTCGGGAGTGCGGGTCCCCATATCGCCTGTCTTGAGCCATCCTTTGCTGTCAAGGACGGCCTCTGTAGCCTCCTTGTTACGATAGTAGCCTTTCATTACATTGGTGCCTTTGACGCATACTTCACCGGGTATATTCTCCGGGTCTTCACTCATGATCATACTCTCCATAATAGGGAGCGTACGTCCGGCACTTCCCGGAATGAACTCACGCCATGGGGTGTAGGAAATCAGCGGACCACACTCTGTCATTCCGTAGCCTACGGTGAATGGGAATTTTATTTTATATAGGAAATCTTCAACTTCATGATTGAGAGCAGCTCCTCCTACGATAACTTCCTCAAATTCTCCACCGAATGCCTCGATAAGTTTCTTACGAATTTTTGAATATACTAAGCTGTCTAAAAGAGGCACCGCCAATGTCCATCTGATCGGGCCTTTTGATATCATCGGGAGTATTTGGGTCTTATATATCTTTTCCAGAATCAATGGTACGCAAATGATGAGATTAGGCTTCACTTCTCCGAGTGCTTTTATCAGAATCCTTGGAGATGGGGTTTTGTCAAGTACTGTGATATGACTGCCTACGGCGAGCGGTGTCAGCATATCAAAAGCACAGGCGTAAGCATGCGCCAGAGGCAAGAAATTCAGTGCGCGGCTCGACCGATAGTGAAGCTTGCTATGAATGCCAAAGCAAACATTCCCGGCAAGGTTTTCTCCGGTGAGCATAACTCCTTTGGAGAACCCCGTAGTGCCGGATGTATAGTTTATTTCTGCAAGCTCAGAATTGTCCCGGTCTATATATTTCACGTCTGCCGGACCAAATCCATCCGGATGAGCACGGTTGAATCTGCGTCTTGTCAGTCGGAAATGACGCTTTATTTCAGCGCCTTCAGCCTCGTAAAGCACTTCATGCCCTTTCAAAGAGAACACGGCTTTTACTTTCGTTAGAGAATCTGGGTCCATGTGCTCCCATATTGATTCCTGTACAATAAGGACAGAAGCCCCGCTATGAGTCACAATGTGGCCAACATCAATGGGATTGAATTCCGAAAGTATCGGCACTACGACGGCTCCGTAGGTCACTACTCCCATATATATCTGAATCCAATCAGAGCAGTCTTTGCCACAAAGCGCTATCTTATCGCCCGGCTGGATTCCAATTGCTTTATAGAATGTGTGGGCAAGTGCTATGGAGTGGGCGAGCTGGCCGTAGGTCATTGTTTCTCCCTTTGTATAGTCTGTCAAGGCTGGTAGATCCCAGTTTTCCGCGAAGCTTTTTTCATAAATCTTTATGAAGTTGAGAATTTCCATGTTTTTTAGTTTTTCGGTTTTCAGATTAGTCAGATAGGTGCGACAATTGAGACACATTATATATGTCCGGCAGGTCAGTCTTTTAAGGTATAACGCAAAAGACCGGCCTATGGATTAGACCGGTCTTAAATTATGTTGGAATAGATTGTATTATTCAAAGTTTTCTGCTATGGCTGCAGCTATATGTGCCATTTCTGAAGGTTGGGGAACTTCGATTTTGTTGTGGAAGTCCATGTCTCCTTCAGTGGTGAGTGGCACGAGGTGAATGTGAGCATGAGGCACTTCAAGACCAAGGACAGCCTGGCCAACCTTACGGCAAGGTATTGCCTTCTTGATGGCCTTTGCTACTCTTTTTGCAAATACCTGGAGCCCGGAAAGAGTTTCATCGTCAAGATCGAAGATATAGTCAGTTTCCTGTTTGGGAATCACCAACGTATGTCCCTTTCTTATAGGGTTGATGTCAAGAAAAGCATAGAAGCGATCATCTTCAGCCACTTTGTAGGATGGGATTTCTCCTGCAACGATTTTTGAGAAGATAGTCATGATTAAAGCTCTATTTTGAGGATTTCGAAATCAAGTACTCCTACAGGAGCCTGCACTTTCACCTTATCGCCGACCTTATGCCCCATCAGAGCCTTTGCAATTGGAGTGGAGGAAGCAATTTTCTTCTCTGCAAGATTCGCTTCATTTTCGGTCACGATAGTATATGTCATCTGCATGCCGTTCTTGATATTCTTGATTGTCACCTTGTTGAGCAGTCCGACTTCGTCAGTCGTAAGCTTGCTGTCGTCAATGATTCTGGAAGATGCAATAAGTTCTTTGATCTTGGCAATCTTCATTTCAAGCATGCCTTGAGCTTCCTTGGCAGCGTCATATTCTGCATTTTCAGAGAGGTCGCCTTTATCGCGTGCCTCTGCTATTGCGTTTTTGATGGCAGGTCGCTGTGCCTCAAGTTCTGCAAGCTCAGCCATCTTCTTGTCATATCCTTCTTTTGTGAGGTAAGTAGCCATTTTTGTTAAAGTATTCCGGTGTTTAGTCCGATTTGTTGATTGTAATGAAATTTTCTCTTAAGTGTTAAAAAAGAGGAGTCCGCTTTATCAGCTTTTGACAGCTTCTAAAAAGGACCCTTCCTATTTTCGTTGCAAAGTTAATAAAAAAAAGTGATATATGCAAATTTACATAGTTACCATTTGTTAAAAATACATATTATTCAGACTTCATCGTGACCCACATTCATCATGTGTCGATATTGGCGTATGTTGCGTGTTCCTCAATGAATTCGCGGCGAGGACCTACTTCTTCTCCCATCAGGACTGCAAAAGTATGGTCGGCGCTGGCGGCATCAGTAAGGGTCACACGCTTGAGCATTCTGTTTTCAGGGTCCATTGTGGTCTCCCAAAGTTGTTCGGGATTCATCTCTCCAAGACCTTTATAGCGCTGCAATACAAATTTGTTGCGGTCGCCTCCACAGTAGCGGTCTACGAATGACTGCACCTGCTGGTCGGTCCAAGCATACTCGAACACTCCCTTTTTCCCTTTTAACGTGCATTTGTAGAGTGGGGGAGTGGCAATGTAAAGATAGCCATTGTCAATTATTGGGCGTATGCGACGGAAGAAGAATGTCATCAGAAGCGTTGCGATGTGTGCTCCGTCTACGTCGGCATCGGTCATGATTATTATCTTATGATAGCGGAGCTTAGATACATTAGGCTCTTTTGAGTCTTCTTCTGTGCCTATTGTCACTCCAAGCGCCTTAAACATGTTGACGATTTCCTCCGACTCAAATACCTTATGCTCCATAGCCTTCTCAACATTAAGTATTTTTCCACGAAGCGGAAGGATAGCCTGATAGTTGGGATTGCGCCCTTGCTTTGCACTGCCGCCTGCGGAGTCACCCTCGACGAGGAAGATCTCACATTCTGCTGCGTCTCTGCTCTTGCAGTCTGCAAGCTTACCCGGAAGTCCGGCGCCTGACAACGGAGACTTTCTCTGCACTTTCATTCGGGCATTGTATGCGGCATGGCGTGCTGTAGCCGCCAGTATCACCTTGTCTACAATGGCGCGTGCCTGCTTGGGATGCTCCTCAAGATAGTTTCTGAGAGCCTCGCTTACAGCTGTCTGCACTACTCCCATCACATCATTGTTGCCAAGTTTGGTCTTTGTCTGCCCTTCAAACTGGGGCTCGGCAACTTTCACTGAAACCACGGCGGTAAGTCCATCGCGAAAGTCTTCTTTTGAAAGCTCGATTTTCAGCTTGTCGAGAAGATGATTGTCATCGGCATACTTCTTGAGGGTCGAAGTGAGACCACGACGGAATCCGGTCAGGTGGGTGCCACCTTCAATCGTGTTGATATTGTTGACATACGAATATATATTCTCGTTAAACGAGGTGTTGTATGTCATTGCCACTTCTACAGGCACTCCGTTGCGCTCGGTCTTTAGATCGATGATGTCTTCAATTAGGCGCTCTTTGCCCTGATCGATGTATCTGACGAACTCTTTAAGACCTTCCTTGCTGAAGAACTTGTCTGATCTTGGTTTGCCATTTTCGTCGCGGAAACGCTCGTCGGTAAGAGTCAAGGTGATACCGGCATTTAGATATGCCAAGTCACGAAGACGGTTTGCCAGTGTTTCATAGTCATAGATTGTCTCCGTGAAGATGCTTGCGTCCGGGTGGAAGATGATGGTGGTGCCAGTGTGATCCGTCTCGCCGATGACTGTCAGGTCGCATGTAGGTTTGCCGTAAGCGTATTCCTGCATGTGGACCTTGCCGTCGCGATGTATTTCTGCGCGGAGATAGTCGGAAAGGGCATTCACGCAGCTTACGCCAACACCGTGCAGACCGCCTGAAACCTTATAAGAGCCTTTGTCAAATTTGCCTCCAGCATGCAATACTGTCAGTACCACCTCAAGAGCAGGCTTATGCATCTTCTCGTGCATATCCACGGGGATACCACGTCCATTGTCGTCAACTCGTATTGAGTTGTCTTCGAGAATTGTCACCCGGATGTCTGATGCATATCCGGCAAGGGCCTCATCAATGGAGTTGTCTACCACCTCATATACGAGATGGTGGAGGCCACGGCCGGAAATGTCGCCGATATACATCGCCGGGCGCTTACGCACGGCTTCAAGTCCTTCAAGCACTTGAATGTTATCTGCCGCGTATTCTTTCTGTTGTATTTCTTCTTGTTCCATTTCAGATTTTTGATTATTCCCCATCTCCGTTGTCTCTATCTCTTATTTCCTGTCATCGATCTCTTTGGCAATAGATGAAAAGATGTTGTCTACATGCCCGAGCCCATCAATCTGGATATAGGAGCCTTTGTTCTGATAATGCTCTTTCAGCGGTTCTGTCTGGTTGTGATATACCTTTAGGCGATTAAGAATAGTCTCCATATTATCGTCGGCACGCCCGGTCTCGGCACCTCGCTTCAGCATACGCGCCACGAGTTCCTCTTCCGGCACTTCGAGACCAACAACCCCCGTCAGAGATTCTCCATTTTCAGACAAGAGGTGCTCAAGCTCGATGGCTTGTGGGATGGTGCGGGGAAAACCGTCGAATATCACACCCTTGCTGCCTTTGGGAAGACCCTTGAGTTCCTGTCGCAGAATGTCGATCATAAGATCATCCGGTATCAGATGGCCTTTGCTGATGTATGAATCTGCTATTTTGCCAAGTTCGGTGCCTTCTTTTATCTGCTTGCGGAGAACTTCTCCCGTCGAGATGTGATGAAGTCCGTATTTGTCTATTATTTTTTCGCTTTGAGTGCCCTTGCCGCTGCCGGGGGCTCCGAATAACACAAGGTTCAACATGGTTTTTTCAAATTTAATTTATCTGATTAGGATGGTTTCAGTCTTCCTTGATGACATAGATGTCAGGTATATTCCGTGCCTTCCCATCAAGGTCAAGACCATATCCAATAATGAATTTTGGTGGTATCTTGAATGCAATGTAGTCTGGCGTGAAGCCGGTCTGACTGCTGTCAGGCTTAAAGAGTAGTGTGGCAAACTTCACTGATGCCGGATTTTTCTTTTTCAGGTCTTCAATCATTCGGCATGCTGTAAGTCCTGTGTCGACGATGTCTTCAATGATTATGACATCTCGCCCTTCTATATCGTCGGTCAGTCCAATGATTTGTTTGACTGTCCCTGTGGAGGATGTCCCTTCATACGATTTGTATCTGATGAAAGTAATCTTGGAGTCGTTAAGTCCTGTGGCTCGTATCAGGTCTGATGCGAATACGAATGCACCCGTCAGTACACAAAGGAATATCGGGGCTTTCCCTTCATAATCCTTTGCAATCTCTTTACCTACGCGTTCTACCTGAGCGGAAATCTCCTCACGTGTCAGATATGGCACGAATGTGAGACCGTCGACTATAATTTGCTCTTCTTTTTGCATGTGACAATAGTTTGTGCAAAGATACAAAAAAATATTGATATGGCAAAATTAGTTGTCAGGTTTTTCGAATTTATGGCTTCTTTCAATTAGTCGCCCCCGACCACTTACATCAATTCGAAATCCGTGTCAATAGCGGTGACCTGGAATTCGGTGCGACGGTTGATTTGATCAGCTGCTTGTTGATCTTCTTCTGAAAGGGTCTCGATTAATTCCGGGGTAAGCTCCGTCCCTTCCTCAAACTGTGGAAATTCCTTGTTTATGCGTTTGGTGACTTTCTTTGGACGCGTCTTGCCGTAGCCTGTCCATGTCAGACGTGATGGATTGATGCCTTTGTCTACCAGATAATCCACTACGCTTTTTGCCCTGCGGTCAGAAAGGTCGATGTTGTATTCCTCGCTTCCCTTGCGGTCGGTGTGTGCACTCATTTCTATCGAGACATTGGGATTATCTTCAAGCATGTTTGCCAATTCGTCGAGCGCTTCTTTCGATTCCGGACGTAGGGTAGCCTTGTCAAAATCGTAGAAAATATTCTCAACTACGCTTGGCTTGGATATTGATGCCAAGATAAAGTCCATGCCATATTCTGCATCTTCCTCCGCAGAGTCGCTCTCAAACTCAACTTTTTGATTAAGATACCCTTTTGCGCCTGCCATCATGACGTATTTAACGCCTCTTTGGAGGTTGAATCGGAAACTTCCGTCGTCTCTTGCCACTTCCTTCTGGTTTGAGCCGTCGTTGCCGACAATCCTTATCACGGCATTCGGCACAGGCTCGTCATCTTTATCTACAACCCATCCTGCTATGCTGATCTTTAGGTCGGGTAGTAAAAATGAATAAATATGGTCGTAGCCACGTGCATCTCCACGGTTGCTGCTCAGGAATCCTGACTCTCCGGGACCGAAAGTGATGCCAAAATCATCGCCCGTGGAGTTGATGGGTTGCCCCATATTGTATATGCTCCAACGGTCGCCGGTGGAGTTAAGCTGGGCCTTGAAGATGTCGAGTCCTCCAAATCCGGAATGCCCGTCACTCGAGAAATACAGTGTGGAATCAGTTCGGACGTATGGGAAAGACTCATTGCCACGTGTGTTGATCTGCGGACCAAGATTTTCCAACGAGCCCCCGCGCTCTTGTAGGTTGATACGCCAGATGTCAAGGCCTCCATATCCGCCGGGCATGTCTGAAGTAAAGTATAGATAGCGTCCGTCGGGTGAGACTGCGGGATGTCCTACGGCTGTCACAGTGTCGTTGAGAATCTCAAATTTCTGAGGCGCACTCCATGAGGCTTCGCTGCGTTTTGAAGTGTAGATTTCCACTGTGGTGCTGGAAGTCTCCGAGCGTTTTGCCACTGTCAGATACATCGTCTGGCCGTCAGGAGAGAAAGAAATGATGCCTTCATCAGCATCGGTGTTCAGTTCCCCTTCTGCCGGTACAGGTCGGAGCCATTCCCCTTTTTCGTTTTTCTTGATCATCCAAATGTCCCCTTTTTTCATACCGGTTATTTCTGACTTGTTGTCGCCGGTAGCTTTTTCGTTGGTCGTGGTGTAATATAAGATATCGTAGTTCTTGTCCAAGTACATTGGGGCATAATCGGAGCGACGGGAATTGAGTATCTTCGATTGCTTTACGATGTAGCGACTCTTAGGGGCATCCTTGGAAGAGATCCCTATATTGCACCCTCTTATTCCGGCCTTGGCTATTTCATCATCTGGTTTCCATTCCAAATATTTCTCATATTCGGCGATGGCTTGGGGATATTTGCCACTTGCTTGCAGCATTTGGGCAAGTTGAAGATATATCGTAGAGTCTGTCTGTCCATATCTGAGGGCATTTTGATATGCAGCCACTGCATTTGCCGGACGATTTAGACGTTGATAGCAAGTGGCAAGCTTATATGCAACTTCTCCACGCAAAGGCCGCTCCTCTGGTTTGGTGAGGCGGTTGTAAATCTTGCGGTACATGTTTGAGGCATTGAAATACTCACCGCGTGAGAGCGTGTCGTCGGCATCTGATAGCTTCACTGATTTGCACGACGGAAGGACCGCCGTCAGGAGCAGTATCAATGTCGCTATCAAAACAAAATGTCGATTTTTATCTATTTTATACATATAGATACAACGCATCTTCAGCTCCCTTTATTGCCTCAACACATAGCATGAAGATGGACTCAAATACATTACTTCAGCGAGTCTGAGAGTGTTTCCAGACATGCGCGTACTTCTTCGTCAGTCTTGAAGAGTTTTTCTTTGCATATCTTTAGCAATTCTAAGGCGCGTGACGTCAGTGCTGCCAAAGAATCAATGTCACAGTCCGGGCTCTGCATCTTTGCAGTTATCGCCTCCAACTCTGCAATAGCTTCTGAATATTTCATTTCCGGGGTATCCATTTTTTTGATTTTATTCGTTTATGGTTCAAAATTACATATAAATCCCATTATATGCAAACGTTTCGGCTATCTTTCTTTCTTGATTCATCTTTTTTTCGTAAATTTGCACTATGAAAAAGATAGCAAGCTTCACAATCGACCATCTGACACTCCTTCCCGGTGTGTATGTTAGCCGTAAAGATACGACGCCTTCGGGCGATGTCATAACTACATTTGATATCAGAATGACGGCGCCTAACAGGCAGCCGGCAATATCCATTTCTGCACTTCATGCTATGGAGCATCTTGCCGCGACATTTCTCCGCAATCATCCTGAATGGGGTGACCGTATTGTATACTGGGGACCGATGGGCTGCTGCACCGGCAATTATCTTCTGCTGAATGGCGACTATGATAGTGGCGATATAGTTCCTCTTATTAAGGAGACGTTCCGGTTTATTGCTGATTTCGAAGGAGAAGTGCCGGGTGCCACACCGAAAGACTGCGGCAACTATCTGCTTATGAATCTCCCTGAAGCTAAAATGGCAGCTCGTGACTATCTAAGAATCCTTGACGATCCCAATTTAAAGGTTAAATATTAATCTAAGTCAGTTTATATTTAAAAATAGCTGCGAGTGTAAGGTAATCCCAATTTTAAAATACAAAAATTAAAACACATACATGGCTCATCTATCTGAACGTGGCAATGAAATGCCTGCATCTCCAATCCGGCGCCTTGCCCCGCTTGCCAATGAGGCAGTCAAACGTGGCATCAAGATATATCGTCTTAATATAGGCCAGCCAGACCTCCCGACCCCTCCCCAGGCTTTCGAAGCCCTGAAAAAAATAGACCGGAACGTATTGGAATATAGCCCCTCCGATGGACTCCCCTCCTTGCGGGCTAAACTGAAAGAATACTATCATCGATTTAATATAGAGGTAGATGTCGATGATATCATAGTCACATGTGGCGGTTCGGAAGCTGTGCTTTTCGCCTTTATGGCTTGCCTGAATCCGGGCGATGAGATCATCGTGCCCGAACCGGCCTACGCAAATTATATGGCATTTGCCATATCTGCCGGTGCCAAGATTGTATCAATACCTTCTTCCATCGACAAAGGTTTCGCTCTTCCTCCTATCGAAGAATTTGAAAAGCTTATCACTCCGCGCACTAAAGGCATATTGATATGCAATCCTAACAACCCTACAGGATATCTTTATACCATAAAGGAGATGATGCAGATACGAGATCTGGTGAAAAAATATGATCTTTTCTTATTCTCTGATGAAGTATATCGTGAGTTCTGCTATACCGGCGCTCCATACGTATCTGCTTTCCATCTCCCGGGCATCGAGGAGAATGTAGTGCTCATTGATTCTGTTTCAAAGCGCTACAACGAATGCGGTATCCGTATTGGCGCTCTTATCACTAAAAACAAAGCATTGCGTGCCAATGTCATGAAGTTCTGTCAGGCGCGTCTAAGCCCTCCACTCATTGGGCAGATCATTGCAGAGGCTTCAGTGGATGCTGACAGGGAATATATGCTCGACGTTTATAATGAGTATGTAGCCCGACGTAATTTCCTTGTTGACGGTATAAATAAGATACCTGGATGCTATTCTCCAATTCCAATGGGCGCGTTCTATACTGTCGCCAGCCTGCCGGTGGAAGATGCCGACGATTTCTGTGAATGGTGCCTGCGGGAGTTCTCGTATGATGGGGCTACTATATTTATGGCTCCTGCATCGGGTTTCTACACTACTCCGGGAGCTGGAAGAAATGAAGTGCGACTCGCTTATGTGCTTAATCGCGAAGAACTCGGGAAAGCTCTCGTCGTGCTTGAAAAGGCTCTTGATGCCTACAATTCTCGTGAAATAAAGGCATAAAAAAAATTGATTGTCATCACGACAACCAATCTTCTGTTAACCTTAAAATCT
>CAMWQY010000039.1 GCA_947176355.1 uncultured Porphyromonadaceae bacterium | reverse complement strand
CACGACCCCAACATTAAAAGTGTTGTGCTCTACCTGCTGAGCTAGCGAATCTCCGATCAAAATAAAAAGCCCTGAGGCTCTCTACTTTGCGCTTCAAGATGGGCTTGAACCAACGACCCCCTGATTAACAGTCAGGTGCTCTAACCAACTGAGCTATTGAAGCAATTCGATGTTTTGATCCGTCTCCGGATTTTGCGCTTCAAGTCAGGGGCTTTTACCAACGACGATTGCTCCTTTTGGGATTAACAGTCAGGTGCTCTAACCAACTGAGCTATTGAAGCATTTTTGCTTTCAAGAGGCGTTTCCCTCTCAATTGCGATGCAAAATTACTGCTTTTTTTTGGATTGTGCAAATTTTTTTGCAATTATTTTTAAGGAAAAAATTAGGGTGAATGGAGTCTTTTTGATAATTTGTTGATACTTAGTCTAAACCATTATTAGCCTCTCCGAGGCTAATGTGCTATTTTTTATGTGTACCCCGACTGAAGTCCGTGGGGTTGGCTTAAAATCAGGTCTTCGGCCTGATTTGTCATGCAGTGGCTGCTAAAAGAAAATCCCGGGCCGATAGGTCCGGGATTCATATTGGGAAATGGAATCGTGTGCTTTTAGTTTGCTGCGTAAGGTTGAACGTTGATAAACTTGCGTCCTTCTTTTCCGGTAGTGAAAACTACGATACCGTCGATGAGGGCGAAGAGGGTGTGGTCTTTACCCATGCCAACGTTGAGACCGGGATGATGGGCAGTGCCACGCTGGCGCTTCAGGATGTTGCCAGCCTTGCAAGAAGATCCTCCGTAAATTTTCACACCAAGTCGTTTGCTATGTGATTCGCGGCCGTTCTTAGAACTACCGACACCTTTTTTATGTGCCATATCTTCTTATGATTATTTTTCGATTGTTTTAACTAAAACTTTAGAGAACTGCTGGCGGTGGCCATTAAGTCTGCGATATCCTTTGCGGCGTTTTTTCTTGAAAACAAGAACTTTGTCGCCCTTCACGAGAGGAAGGAGAACTTCGCATGTTACTTTTGCTCCTTCTACGGCAGGAACACCGACAGTAACGTCGCCGTCGGCGTCAAGAAGAAGAACTTTGTCGAAGACTACAGTCTCGCCTTCCTTTACTTCATCGCCGAGGTGGTGCACATACAGATACTTGCCTTCTTCGGCTTTGAACTGCTGACCTTTGATTTCTACGATTGCGTACATTTTATTTTATTGTATTATTGGTTGTTGCGTTGGGCGCGGATGCTTAATGCTTCCATCTTTATAGGCCTTGGCGCGAAATGCGATGCAAAATTACAAATTTTTTTTTATCTGACCAAAGTTTTTTTGTTAATTTTTCGTGAGTATGTCGTTGAGCTGCTGATGCTCTACAAGAAAACCGTCGTGCCCAAACTCAGATTGGATTTCGAAGTATTTGGCGTTTGGTAGTTTCCGGCATAGTTCCCGCATCTCGTCAGGAAGGAAGATTATGTCGGTGGTCAGTCCGATTACAATGGCGGGAGCCTTGATTGTCGAAAGCACCTTGTCGACGCCTCCACGTCCTCTGCCTACATCGTGAGTGTCGAATGCATTTAGAATCGTCATATATGAATAGGCGTCAAATCTGCGTACTAATTTTTCACCTTGATATCGTTGATAAGTGCAGGCTCTGTGCGTTTTAGGTATATCGTCGGAAATAGGGTCCTGCTGTGTCTTATTGTATCCCCATGGTCCGCGGTAAGATAGAAGTCCTATGGCTCTGGCGGCAGCCAGCCCATCCTTGGCTGCATCAGGGCGTTTCTCTCCGTATGTCTTGTCGCTGAGGATAGCCATGCGCTGTGTCTCGTCGAGAGCAATGCTCCAGGGAGTAGCTTTCGGTGAAGTGGCAAGGAAAATAAACTTGTCGAAACGTTCAGGCTCCATGGCAGCCCATTCTATAGCTTGAAAACCTCCTACCGAACATCCTACAAGAGTATTAATTCTTCCGATGCCAAGTTCTTTGGCAAGGATGCGATGGGCGTTGACCATATCGCGGATTGTAAGATTCGGAAATTTGTCGTAATATGGTTCGCCTGTTTCGGGGTTGATTGTCATTGGTCCGGTAGAGCCGTAGCAAGAACCGATTATATTAGCACATACTACAAACCATTTATCCGGGTCGAGGAAGCATCCTGCTTCTACGGTATGCGGCCACCAGTCTGTCACATCGCTATTGGCTGTCAGAGCATGGCACACCCATACCACATTGTCTTTTTTCTCATTAAGAGATCCAAAAGTATGGTAGGCTATATCCAATTCTGGAAGAGTTTCTCCTGATTCAAGAAGAAACTTTTGTGGGGAATGGAAGGTATTCATTTGCTTTTTGCGTTTTACATTGGGCGTTTTGCGGTGCAAAGTTAACTCTAATTTTTCAAAAAAATAATTTATTGGGATAAAAAATACTTGCATATTTCGCATTTCAGTTGTAAATTTGCGTTATGAACCGGATTGGAAAACTATATTTTCGCTATGGCACTATGGGATCAGCCAAGACTGCCATGTTGCTGACTACTGCTTACAACTTCGAGGAGCGTGGTATGGCTTATATGTGTCTGAAGCCAGTAGTTGACACAAGAGAGAAGAAAAATGTAATACGTTCGCGTATCGGAATCGAGCGTGAATGCAAATGGATATATCCTGAGACAGACCTTTATGAGACGGTGAAAGACATGTTTGAGCAAACGCTCGATGTCCCTGATTGGATACTTGTGGATGAGGCGCAATTCCTTACTGCTGATCAAGTGGATCAGCTTGCGCAGGTGGTAGATGATTATGGATGCAACGTGATGTGTTATGGTCTTCGCACCGATTTTAAGACTCATCTTTTTGAAGGGTCTCGCCGATTGTTTGAGATAGCCGACTCGATAGAAGAGGTCAAGTCTACATGTCACTGCGGTAGGAAGACTATCGTTAATGCCAGAATAGATGGGAAAGGAGAAATAATCACTGAAGGTGAGCAAGTTGAGATAGGAGGCAACGACCGGTATATCTCAGTATGCCGTAATTGCTGGCGAAATAAACGTATCGAACGAGCACATCGCGATACATTGCCGTTTGAAGATGTTGTGGAGTTGTGAGGTTGTGGAGTTGTGGAGATGATGGGGATGACAACCAAAAAGAAACTGAAAATGGATAAGATACTAAGAAATCAGATAATCGACCTTATAAAGAGAGAAGTAGTGCCGGCTGTAGGTTGCACAGAACCTGTGGCAGTTGCGCTTTGTGTGGCTAAAGCTACCGAGACACTTGGGTGCCTTCCTGAGAAATTGGAACTCCGCTTAAGTGGCAATATAATTAAGAATGCGATGGGAGTAGGAATACCCGGAACGGGCATGATTGGTCTTCCCATAGCTATTGCCCTTGGAGCTTTGGTAGGGAAATCTGATTATAACCTTGAAGTGCTCAGAGATGTCACTCCTGATGCTGTGGAATCGGGGAAAAAATATATTTCTGAAGGAAGAATCAACATTTTGTTGGAGGCTGAGGCTCCTTCAAATCTTCATATTGATGTGCGTGCTTTCAATGAAGATCAAAAGGTAAGGGCAGTGATTTCCGGTTCGCACACCAACTTTATCCTTATTGAAAAGGATGGAGAAGTGATATTTGAGAAATCAGCCGGCACCGAATCTTCCGGTACGGAGACATCTGCTGATCCGGAATTGAACATGCAGATGGTCTATGATTTTGCTACTACAGCTCCACTCGAAGAGATAGCATTCATATTGGAAGCAAAGAATCTCAATCTTGCGGCAGCTCAGCATGCATTGAAAGGAGAGTACGGACATTGTCTTGGATCGACAGTATTGCATTTTGGCGAAAGGTTTTTCGGTGACACACCCGTTGCTCATGCCATCACCTTGACTTCTGCGGCATGCGATGCAAGAATGGGGGGCGCACTGGTGCCGGTCATGAGCAATAGCGGTTCCGGCAATCAGGGAATTACCGCAACCATGCCGGTGGTGTCGTATGCAATGGATATTGATGCCTCCGAAGAGCAGTTGACAAGGGCACTTATATTGAGTCATCTTACATCGATCTACATTAAGCAATCGCTTGGTCGGTTGTCGGCACTTTGCGGATGTGTGGTGGCTTCTACGGGAGCTACGAGCGGACTTGTGTATCTAATGGGGGGAGGATACAAGCAGGTGTGTGATGCAGTGAAGAATATGGTTGCCAATCTGACCGGTATGATATGCGACGGAGCCAAGCCATCATGCTCGATGAAGATATCGAGTGGCGTAAGCACGGCTATGATGTCTGCGATGCTTGCAATGCAAGGATTTGCAGTGACGTCTGCTGAGGGGATCATCTCCGACAACGTAGATGAGACCATTCACAATCTTACGAGCATCGGGCGCGATTCCATGCAGGCAACCGACAAACTTGTCCTGAAGATAATGACATGCAAATAAATTGGCGAAGCCAATTTATTTGAGTATTGAACAATAAGGATATAACATTGAACACTAAACATTAAACAATAAGTGTTCGATTAGCTCATTGGGGAGGCTGTGTCGCCTCCCTTTCCTGTATGATTGAGAGGAGGGAGATTTTGACTGTGAAGGGAGTGGCTTGGCGTTTGGGCTTTACGGATTTGTGATAGTAGAAGGATTTTTGGGTGTCCCAGCTCTTGATGTCGGTGCGGATGGTCTCGTGTGGGGGAACATTGACGGTGAGTGGGACGGTCCGTTTGTGGAGCTGACGTCCTTGCATGTCGAAGTATGTGATTTCTATTGCCATGCCTGTTATGGCTGATTCGAGGGAGTTTGAAATAAAGAAACTTTCCATGCCGCTCGTGACTGTCTTGTCAAAACCATAGAAGCGGATGGAGGGAAGTATCTTATCTGTAAAAGTCAATGAATCGGTGGATAAGGAGATTATGGAATCGGGGGACTCTGTGGGAGTGTCATATATGCTCTTTTCAGTTTGCTTGGGGATGGAGTGTCTGGTCTTGATCTTTCGGGCTTGGATTGAGGGGACACTACATAAAAAGGCTAAAAATAAGGATACCAATAGGATACGCGAGGACGCGCACGGAGAGTGCTTACTACTCAATAGGATGCGCGATGACGCACACGGAGTGTGCTTACTACTCTTTAGGTCCCGGTAAACTGCGTCGGTGGTGTGAGTTTTGATAGTGCTCATAGTATTCTGGGTTTGCGGCGTAAAGATCCGTTGTGGTCATAGCCGGGATAGACTTTCAGGAGGCCGGCAGGGAGTTTTTCTGTCGGATCGTCGTAAGACACTCTTACTATCCTCCAGAAGCGGGGAAGAAGAGTGTTGATATTGACTTTGAATTTAAGTTTTGGCGACTTTACCCGTAGTGATTCACCATCTGAAGATAGAGTTGCTGCACAATTTTCCGCTTTAGAGAAGATAAATTTATCTTTATGAGTCCATTGCTCAAGACGGAACTGTTTTGAGTCTACAGTTGGATGAATTCGTCCGATGACATCTCCATATTCAAGTCTGCAGTCAGGAGTGCTTATTACAGTAATGGTATAACTCCCCGGATGAGTATGGTCTGACTGTATCAATACTCGTGCTCCATCTTCCGGATATTCCCAAATCCCTTCTATTGGGTCGAGTATACTTGAGTCGCACCAATCGCGGATATCCGACTCGGAAGGGAAGAATGCAAATGTCGGCACTGATATGAAGAATATCAGTACCGACATAAGGAAAGTCTTGATTTTTGACATAATTTGTCTTTCTAAAAATTACTCCTTTGATATAGTGGGACACGCACGGAGTGCGCTCACTACTCTGCTTATTTGGTAGAGAATGTGTAGGAAAGACCGAAGCTTAAAATTTCCTTCATCATCCAATGATGCCATTTACAAATTTCGGGGTCTGAGCTTGAATCATAACGCATATTGATATAAATCTGAGTGCTCAGGAATTTGTTGATGGCAAAATCCCAAGTAGTCTCCACATTCCCCTGGAAGTAATCGTAGTCGGTAAATGCGAATAGACGAGTACGCATGGAAATATTGGAAGTAGCTTGCCATGTCATATTCACTTCACCACTCGAACCGAACTCATTGTTGGTCTTGTGTCCGGCTTTGATATTGAATTGAGTTGGGTCAATTTTTTCATCAATACATACCTTCAGGTTGTAAGACAACGGTGCTATTGAAGCAGTCAAGTTGAAAGTCTTCTTCTGATTAGCGTATGAATACGTCATACCAAGACCGAGGTTGAGGTCAGCCGGCGACAAGAAAGAAGCACTTCGGATATCCGTATTAGTCTTATAATTTTGGAAGAACTGAGTCTTGAATTGTCCTGTCAAAGTATAAAACCACTTTTTGAATGCTTTGAAACCATACTTCACGTTATACTGGAAGTTGTCTTCAGATATTGAATATCTACGCCCAACAGCATTTTTTTCTATAGAGTTGATTCCGAACTTATAATTGACAGTGCTTTGGAACATCTGGTTGGGATGATACGTCGGGTTTAGCTGGACATCCCAATAGAAGTTGTAAAGGAGCTGAAGATAGTCATTACCGCCCTGGTACCAGTTTTTCGAAATATAAGCCTGAGAGAACTGCAATCCGGTGTTGAATTTGTGGAGCCAATGCTTTTTCTTTTGTTCGAATTCAGGAAGCAAAGCATCAGACACAGCCACTTCCGGAAGGTTTAAATTACGAATATATGTAGCAAGAGTCACGTCATCTTCCGGTAGGCGTGGAGGCACGGGAAGATCCCAATATGTGTATTCTATGTTATGAGGGAAATACACCATTAATGAATACATGTAGTCGCCACTAATGCGTGCCTGTGTCAGGGCATCATGTAGCCATCGTGGTGTATATGGTTTTTCTGCCCAAGAGGCAGACTTCAGCTTGTTGATATCCACTTCCGGGCCATTTATCAATTCGTCGAAATTTCTATCTTTATGAGCGCGATAACCTGAGAACACCCATGGCCCGATAATCGGATTGAATAGAGGTTCCGGCATAGTGTCTGGCAACGATTCGAGGATCTCAGGCAGTTCCCTGATTATGACAGGCTCAAATACGATGCTATCCATGGAGATGGAATCAGTAGAGATTGAATCAGCAAGTGCCATATCTGATTCAAGCATATCTTCTGCTTGCGATGCTGCTTCATTCATTCGATTGGCTGATTGAAGGAGCTGTTCAGGAGAAGTGGTTTGAGCAAGAGCAAAAGCGCTGATGCCAATACATAGTGCTGAAATAAGATGTCTCATATTTGGGTTGTTATTGTTGTCAGTTATAATTATCGTGGAGTGGAGAGTATCTTGTCGTATTCTTTAGATTTTATCACCTCCAAGGCTTTCTTAAACATCAGGTCTCTCTCGTTGTAGACCTTGAAGTAAGTCGAAGAGTCGTAGATGTCTCGCCCGATAAGTCCTTTCAATACCATTGAGAAAAGAGGTTTGCTAAGTGTTGCCTCCGCCTCATTGAAGTCAATTTTTTCAGCAGTTGCCATATCGTATAGCTCTTGCAGTTGGGCATCCGTGATTGCATACCCTTTCAAGAAATCAGAGTCAGTAGGATATTTTGCGAGAATCTCTTTTCTGTCTTTGTCTACAGTCTTGATCGCAAATCGGTTGATAAGGCCCTTTGCCATCACTTGACGATAATATTTAGTGTTTTCGGTAGTATCCAGCCCTACAAAACTGTCGGGGTATATACCTCCGCCTCCATAGATGGGTCTGTTGAGCCTTAAAGAATTAACTTTCAAAGAGTCAATATATTTTATTGAGTCGGCATGCATTAGTTCGCCGCTATTGAATCTGTCAAGAATATCATGTGCGTATGCATCAGATTCCCCTTTCTTGTATGGCTTTTGTATATCACGTCCGGTAGGAGTGTAGTAATGAGCTACGGTCAGCCGGATCATAGATCCATCTGGGAATGGGATAGGACGCTGCACGAGACCTTTCCCAAAACTTCTGCGTCCTACAATTACACCTCGGTCCCAATCTTGTATGGCACCGGCAGTGATCTCAGAAGCTGATGCAGAATACTGGTTCATCATTACGACGAGTTTGCCATCAGAGAATAACGGTGATTTTTCAGAAGGGAAAGCTGAGTATTCATATTTCGGATTATTCCTGCCCTCAGTGAATACCGCTAAGCTTCCTGAAGGAAGGAGTTCACCAAGAATATCTACAGATGCTTTCAGATAGCCCCCTCCATTGTCGCTAAGGTCAAGGATAAGATCTTTCATCCCTTCTTTCTTAAGCTTCTTCAATGCCTCCACGAACTCTTTATGAGTCTCAGCGCCAAATTTGTTTAGGCGGATATATCCAATTCCAGGCTCTACAATATATGAAGCATCTACACTGAAGATTGGAATGTCGTCTCTTGTGATGCGGAAATCCACAGTGTCAGGAGTGTTCCCTTCATATCTGAGCACTGTGACGTCGACGTCAGTGCCTTTCGGACCGCGCAATCGGCGCATGATGTCGGAATTAAGCATTTTGACTCCTGCGATAATAGTATCGTTCACCTTGATGATGCGGTCGCCTGGAAGAATTCCAACACGCTCCGACGGGCCTCCCCCGATAGTCTCGATGACATACAGCGTGTCGGTAGCCATGTTGAATGAAATCCCAATGCCACTGAAAGAACCTTCAAGTGGTTCGTTAAGATCCTGAGTCTCTTTGGCATTCGTATACGATGAGTGCGGGTCCAAGCTTTTAAGCATTCCGACAATGGCATCCTCCACCAGTTTGTCTTGGTCTACAGTGTCCACATATAGCTGTGCGATAGCTTGCTCTGCGTATGAAAGTTTTTGAGCAGGCATAAACTGTTGTGCAGAGACCGCGCCGGTCAATAGCGCGAATATAGCATATAATAGTTTTTTCATTTTATAAAATTTATCTATACAATATGACGCATAGAAAGGGTAAAAGTTTAAGATGGCGTTTAATTTGGCAAGAAACGCGAAGTATCGTAGCCATTGGCTTTAAGTTCCCTCACCATACTGCTTGAAATGAAGCCCAGATCCGGGCGTGCAGTGAGGAATACAGTCTCAATGTCGGATATAGCGGCATTTGTATCAGCCAAGTTTCGCTCATACTCGAAATCTTTCACTTCCCTCAACCCTCGGACAATGAACTCAGCTCCATGTCTCTTGGCAAAGTCCACAGTCAGTCCGGAATAAGCTTCTACCTTTATTCTGTCGTTGCCTTCAAATACTTTTTCAATCGCTTTGACCCTATCTTCGAGTATGCCGCTGATTCCCGGCTTGTTGATATTGTAGCCGATTCCTATTATCAGGATATCAAACATCCTGAGAGCTCTGTCGGCAATATCCTTGTGTCCGATGGTGAAGGGGTCGAAACTCCCGGGGAAAACGGCTATTCTCATGCTTCTTCTTCGATGATAAGATTGTCGATGATAAAGTTTTGCCTATCCATGGTGTTCTTGCCCATATAGAACTCCATAAGCTGGTCGTAGCAGTCTTCCTTTTTCACCACTACCGGGTCGAGACGCATATCCGGACCGATGAATTCCGCAAACTCATCAGCATTGATTTCACCGAGACCTTTGAATCGTGTGATTTCTGCATTCTTCCCAAATTTGGCTATGGCTGCTTCTCGCTCTTCATCAGAGTAGCAGTAGTAAGTGTCTTTTTCTCCTTCTGCAGAATCCTTCTTCTTTTTTCCCTTTTTACGTTTGATCGCCTCTTTATTCCTTACTCGGAAAAGGGGAGTCTGAAGAATATACACGTGACCCTTCTTGACGAGATCGGGGAAAAACATAAGGAAGAATGTGATGCAAAGAAGGCGAATATGCATTCCATCTACGTCGGCATCCGTAGCAATTATCACCTTATTATAGCGCAATCCTTCTATTCCCTCTTCAATATTGAGGGCAGCCTGAAGGAGATTGAACTCATCATTTTTGTATACGATTTCTTGTGTCAGACCATAGCTGTTGAGAGGCTTGCCTCGAAGAGAGAACACAGCTTGAGTCTCTGCGTTGCGGACTTTGGTGATGGTCCCGCTTGCAGAGTCGCCCTCGGTGATGAAAATGGCTGAATCATCCCTGCGGTCTTCCTTTGCGTTGGAGCGTAGCGAGTCATTGTAGTGTATTCGGCAATCGCGGAGTTTCTTATTGTGCAGACTCACTTTCTTAGCCTTTTCACGCGCGAGTTTTGCCACTCCTGCCATCGACTTGCGCTCCTTCTCATTCATGGCTATCTTCTTCAGCATCGCATTCGCGGTGTCCGGATTCTTATGAAGATAGTCGTCGAGTTCCTTCTTCAAGAAATCACCGATAAACTTATTGACCGTCACCGGACTGTTAGGTGCAATCTCCTTACTTCCCAATTTGGTCTTCGTCTGCGATTCGAATACAGGTTCTTGGATTCTGACGCTCACAGCAGCCACAATGCCATTGCGGATGTCGGCATACTCGTAGTTTTTGCCGGAGAAAGCCTTGATAGTCTTTCCTATGTGTTCCTTGAAAGCCGCAAGGTGTGTGCCACCTTGTGTGGTGTGCTGACCATTGACGAATGAATAATATTCCTCACCATTCTGGTCTGTGTGGGTAATCACCACTTCTATGTCGTCTCCTTTGAGATGAATGATAGGGTAGAGGGGCTCTGCAGTAATATTGTCTTTCAGAAGGTCGAGAAGACCATGGCGCGAGAGATATCGCTTTCCGTTGAAGTATATATGAAGACCTACGTTGAGATAAGTGTAATTGGTCACCATTGTCTCGATAGTCTCGAGATCAAACTTATAGTCGCGGAAAAGAGACTCATCAGGGCGGAAGCAAACGAGTGTGCCGTTTTCTTCCTTTGTCGGCATCTTGTCGGTTTGTTCGATAAGGTTGCCGCGGTCGAAAGAGACGCGGACACTTTCGCCATCACGATAGCTGGTCACTTCACAATGGGTAGAAAGTGCATTGACAGCTTTTAGACCCACACCGTTAAGACCCACCGACTTCTTGAAGTTTTTATCATCAAACTTGCCGCCGGTATTTATATCTGATGCCACCTCTTTCACCTTTCCAAGAGGAATGCCGCGTCCATAGTCGCGAATCTTCACTTCTCCGGTGTCAGCGTCGATAGAGATGTCAATTCGTTTGCCGGCACCCATGTTGAACTCATCTATAGAGTTGTCTACTACTTCCTTGATGAGCACGTAAATACCATCTTCAGCATGACTGCCGTCTCCGAGTTTTCCGATATACATACCGGGACGGCGACGTATATGCTCATTCCATTCAAGAGTCTGGATAGCATCGTCGCCATAACCGGAATCTTCCACTTTCGCCGGAGTGTCAATCTCTGCCTCGAATTCTCCTTCTTCAGAGGTCAACTCCGGTTCTGAAACTAAAGATTCAAAGTCAAATATATTCTCGTTTTCGTTATAATCAGCCATAGGGTGGAGAGTATCAAACATTAAGTGTTAAACATTAAGTGTAAAGCGCGGTTAAAGGATCAGAAATTAAAATATTGTCTCGTTGAGCCATTTTTCGAGTTCACCGGTCCATTGACGTTTGTAGGGGAACTTATCGCGGAACCCCCATCCGTGTCCTCCTGTAGGATATGCATGGAGTGAAGCCTTCACCTTGTTGTTGATAAGTGCTGTATAGTAGTCGATGCTGTTTGCCGGAGGCACTGCTCCGTCGTCGGAAGAGAGCATGATGAATGCTTTCGGGGTGTCAGGAGTTACCTGAAGCTCATTGGAGTAGAGTTTCACGAGTTCTTCCGATGGATTCTCACCGAGTAGAGCCTTCCTTGACCCTGCATGGGTTTTGTTGGCATCCATGCTTACTACAGGGTAAAAAAGAATCTGGAAATCAGGTCTTGTTTCCGGCGAAGAATAGTGAGTGGCGAGAGTTGAGGCAAGATGTCCTCCGGCTGAAGCACCGGCAATGCCCACTTTTTGTGGGTCTACACCGAGTTCTTTGGAATATTTGCGCAGTATTCGCATAGCCTGCTCCGCATCTGCAAGTGGAATGGTATTATCGCCGTAAGGGAGTCGATATTTGAGCACAGCGTATGTGATGCCTTGAGCATTGTACCAGTCTGCCATGTCGTGTCCTTCATGAGCTGAAGCCTGATGGGTATATCCTCCTCCGGGACACATTAGCACAGTCTTTCCGGTTGGATTCTTTGGTGTATATACAGTGATAGCCGGATCGATTTTGTAATCCTGAGCCTTAACGCGTTCTGATTTAGCTTCAGTTTGCTCAAGGGGATTGGCATCCCAGATGAGTATTTCGGTTTTCTTTTGGGCAAAAGCGCTAAGGCTTACTGAAAGGAGGCAAATGGCCATTAGTCTTATAAGTTTCATATTGAAGAAAGCATATTATTAGTAATGAAATACAAAATTAGTAAAAATAATTGAGACTTGCGAAGCTTGTTCGGAGAAAATTGAGAATTGAGAATTGAGAATTTTTGGAATTTAGAATTTTTAAGTGTTCAGGATTGTGATTTAGTAAACCAATGTAGTGCAGATGTGTTAGTATGGTATATGGCAACAGTAAAATTTCAGGGAGCTCCGGTGAAGACAGTAGGGGAGCTTCCAGTCGCTGGAGCAGTTGCTCCCGATTTTAGTTTGGCGGCGCAAGATCTTTCAGATTTCAATCTGGAATCATTGAAAGGAAAGCGCGTAGTTCTTAATATCTTCCCGAGCATTGATACTGACGTATGCGCAGCATCTGTAAGGAAATTCAACGTAGTTGTGTCAAGCCTTCCGGAGACGGTTGTGGTTTGCGTATCAGCCGACCTTCCTTTTGCCGCTCAGCGTTTTTGCGCAGCAAATGGCATAAAGAATGTAGTGACCGGCAGCACATTCCGCTCAGACTTTGGCAAGAATTACGGTGTTGAGTTTGCAGAAGGTCCGCTTCGTGGCTTGATGGCTCGTTCCGTAGTAGTCATTGACAAAGACGGTAAAGTATTAGGAAGCAAGATGGTAGAAGAACAGACAAACGAACCCGACTATCAGTTTGTAGAGTCGCTTCTCGCCTAAGCCTTTTAATTATTGAAAACAAAAAAGCCTGCAACAGCAGGCTTTTTTCATTATCATTAATCGTTAAGTAGTTTGACAAATTAAAAGTATAATATCATAAATGTTTTATCATC
>CAMWQY010000038.1 GCA_947176355.1 uncultured Porphyromonadaceae bacterium | reverse complement strand
AACTCCCCTCAGCGAGCCCTTTGCGCCTCTGCGTGAGAAAAACCCTCGAAGCGCAGCGATCCGCGTCGTGAACCCAATCATAAAAGATCCAATATTAGAGCCCAGGAAGGTACCTCACGCAGAGGAGCAGAGGGCTCGCCGAGGGGGTGCTTTAATTATAAATTATGAGTTATGAATTATGAACTGCCTAATCTTCACTCGGAAGCAAAGTGCGCTGAGGCTCGCTCGCTGCGCTTCGCATTGCAGGTTTCCCCTTTGACTGTGTGGGGCGCATGCGGAGCATGCTTGATTACGTTGGTTTGACGCGCGGGGGCGCATGCGGAGCATGCTCTATTACGTTGTTTGACGCTGGGGGCGCATGCGGAGCATGCTTGATTACGTTGTTTGACGCTGGGGGAGCATGCTTGATTACGTTGGTTTGACTTGGCGGGGCGCATGCGGAGCATGCTTTATTACGTTGTGGGGCGCTGTGGGTTTTAGCTGAGGATGGGGAGGATGCGGTGGAGGGCGGCTATGAAGGCGTCGACTTCGTCTTTGGTATTGTAGGCGGCGAAGGAGGCTCTTACGGTGCCGGAAATGCCGAGACGCTGCATCAAGGGCTGGGCGCAATGATGCCCGGTGCGGACTTCTACCCCTAATTTATCTAGAAGCATTCCCATGTCGTAGTGATGGATATCGCCTACAAGAAACGATATGACCGCGCTCTTGTGGGGTGCATTGCCAAAGATGCGCATTCCGGGTATCTCACGCATCTTCGCCTCGGCATATTCCATCAACTCTTGCTCATGCTCTTCTATATTTTCAATTCCTATCTCATTAATAAAATCGAGTGCCTTCGGGAGAGCACCTATCCCTACGAAGTCGGGGGTCCCTGCCTCAAATTTAAATGGAAGGTCGGCAAACGTAGTGCCCTCAAAACTTACATGAGCTATCATCTCTCCCCCACCCTGATAAGGGGGCATGCGCAAAAGATGCTCCTTCTTTCCATAAAGCACCCCAATACCGGTAGGACCATACATCTTATGCAATGAGAAGGCGTAAAAGTCGCAATCGAGCTCAGCAACATTAACATGTATATGAGGCACAGCCTGCGCACCGTCTACGAGCACCGGAACCCCCTTGGAATGAGCATAATCTATCATCTCCTTGACAGGATTGACAGTGCCAAGCACATTGGAGACATGGCAGAACGATGCCATACAGGTATGCTCGTTGAAGAGCGAACGATATTGGTCGAGAAGCAATTCTCCTCGGTCGTTGATATCCACCACCCTTATCTTAAGGTCGGGGCGACGGCTCTGCAAGAGTTGCCACGGGACAATGTTGGCATGATGCTCCATCACGGTGAGGATAATCTCTCCATCCTGAGGGAAGAGGGAGCCGAATGAGGAAGCCACAAGGTTGATTGACTCTGTCGTGCCACGAGTAAAGATAATCTCTTCCACGGAAGAAGCCCCCAAATAGTCGCGCACACGGCGACGGCTCTCCTCCTGAAGTTCGGTGGCTTCTTGCGAGAGAGTATGGACACCGCGATGCACGTTGGCTTTAGTGTCGCAATATCCTGACACAATGGCATCTACCACGCTTTGTGGAGTCTGCGATGTAGCCGTATTATCGAGATATATAAGAGGCTTCCCATCTATCTTCCGCGACAGAATGGGGAATTTCTCCCGTATCCCCTTCACATCATAACTCATTATAATCTCAACCGTTTATAATTAATAGTTAAATTAATAGTTAATAATTAGCTGTTGCAGCCTACGGGGCAGGAGGAGCAGGCGGTCTTTTCACCGGCAAAGCGACGTTCTACCATCAGCTTCAGGCGATCACGAAGCGGAGGAAGCGATATGCCGTCGATTACGTCTGACATGAACGCCTGCTTCAGCATGAGACGCGCTTGATCTTCAGAGATACCTCGCGTCATCATATAGAAAAGCTGTTTCTCGTCGAGCTGCCCGATTGCTGTGCCGTGGGAGCACTTCACATCGTCGTTGTATATCTCGAGTTGTGGTTTTGAATGCATTACAGCCTTCTCAGAGCCTACAAGATTCCTGTTTGATTGATAAGCCTCAGTCTTTGAAGCACCCTCAGCAACGTAAATCAGACCGGCAAAAGCACCCATGGCATCATCATCCACTACGTATTTGAAGAGTTCATCGGTATTGCACTCCGAAACTTCATGAGCGATTCTTGAGTAGGTGTCGAGCCGACGCTGTTCATCCTCAATTCCCATGCCCAGCATACGAAGCTTTGCATGGCGTCCTGCAAAACGGGTGAAGAATTCATTGCGGGTAGTGCCATTATAAAGAGTCATCGAATCGAGAAGAACCTCCGACCCTTCTTCCTGTCGAAGCCAAAGCGAGGAGAGTCTCGAAGTATTTTGAGTGCTTTCTTCAAGGTCGTAGAAATCAAGCTTGCTCCCTTTGGCAGCAAACACCTCGACCACTTGCAAAGAACAGAAAGCGACATCCGAAGTCTGAGTGTGATCGCATACAAGCACCTTTGCCTCGGAATCCTCTTCCATGACTATGAGAATGCGTCGGGCAGCAAGAAGAGGAGCAACATTCTGGAATATATTGACCAACTGGATAGTAGACTCAACTTTCACGCCCTTCCTCACCCTGATGACTACGCCATCCTGACATAACAATGTATCCAAAGCCACGACAGGGTTGCTGATATCAGCCAACGAACCATAAAATTTCTCTATAAATTCAGGATTGCTCCGGGCATAGGAAGCCAAGGACACGACATCGACACCTTCAGGAAGCAAATCACGGCAACCGACAGTCTCGGCAAAAGAATCGTTGACAACAAGGAACAGGGACGTAGATAGTTGAGGGACATCACAGCGGAATGTATCCGATGGATTGACGTCGATCTTGACACGCCCGATATTGATGCCATAATCGGGAGAAAGTATCTTCTCAAGGTCGGTAAACTTATAGTTTTCATCCTTTTGAGATGGCAAGCCTTGTTCAATCAAAGAGGAAGCAGCGTCAGCGCGGAGACGATTGAGCGCATCGGGCGACTTGGAAACCAACAAATCGCCATGCTCTTGCCATAAGGAAATATATTGATCTAATGCACCCATGACTTATGCCTCCCCTTTTATCGCATCCTTGCCATCAACTTCTGACTTAATCCAGTCGTAGCCTTTCTCTTCGATCTCAAGGGCAAGTTCCGGACCACCTGTATAGACGATGCGACCCTTATAAAGGACGTGGATCACATCGGGCTTGATATAGTCGAGCAGACGCTGATAGTGAGTGATGACGATAGCTGAGTTTTCCGGAGTACGGAGTTTATTGACACCCTCAGCCACAATGCGGAGCGCATCTACATCAAGTCCGGAATCTGTCTCGTCAAGAATAGCCAACTTAGGTTCGAGCACAGCCATCTGGAATATCTCATTGCGTTTTTTCTCACCGCCGGAGAAACCTTCGTTGACACTTCGGGAAGCGAGTTTATTGTCGAGCTCCACGATAGCCCTCTTCTCGCGCATGAGCTTGAGGAAATCAGTGGCTCCCATCGGAGGCTCACCGAAATATTTGCGCTTGGCATTGACAGCGGCACGCATGAAATTTACCATCGAAACCCCCGGAATCTCCACCGGATATTGGAAACCGAGGAACAGTCCTTCATGGCTTCTCACGTCGGGGGTCATCTCGAGAAGGGATTTTCCTCTGAATGTCACTTCTCCGGAAGTCACTGTATAAGCGGGATTGCCAGCCAGCACCATTGAAAGAGTGGACTTTCCGGATCCGTTCGGACCCATGATGGCATGCACTTCGCCGGGCTTAACTTCAAGATTCACACCGCGGAGAATCTCCTTTCCATCTATTTCTGCATGAAGGTCTTTTACTGATAGCATATAGTTTTGTTTAATTGTTTAATCGTTTAAGGGCTTTAAGGGCTTTAAGGTCCTTAAGGTCTTTAAGGTCCTTAAGGGCACTAAATTCTAATTAGCTGATGCTTTTGGCTTCCCAAAGCTGCACTTTGAGGATGTATTCATCAGCCGACATGGTGCCTAAAAGCTCGGGGGCGAGGCGGATGACACAATCCACGAGATTGCCGTCGTCGTGGCGAGCGCAATGCATCAATGGCGAGGCTGACGGCCGGCAAAGTGCAAGATCGAAAAGTATGGATAAAAACATCAGGTATTTCAGAAGACAAAACGCTGAGCCGGCTATAGAGTTCACTATCCCTACGGGAATCAATCCCAATATGAAATTCAAAATGCCGGTAAACATTGAGAAGAGAAACATACTGAGTGCCCATATAGTGCCATATCCTAATATCTCGACAAAAAAAGTCTTGGCGACAGGGTCGAAGACCTTAGGAAACCATCCGGCAAGCCATGCGGCAAAATCCGGGCCCAACGCACGAGCTCCGACAATGCCGAACACAAATCCCAACACGCCCGACACTTGACGCATCAGGCCTGCTTGAAACCCCCGGAACAAACCGACGAGAGCCACTGCCAAAACCAATATGTGATATATTGCTTCTCCCATAGATAGACATTTCAGATTGCAAAATTAATAATTTTTTTGGAATTTATTGTTTTTTTATATTCATACATTTGGCAGGATGACCAAATCTTATTAATTTTGTAGGAGAATGAAGATACTGGCCGACATCAATACCCGCAAAAGCGACATCATGATATTCCTCTGCTTCCTTTTGGCAGCGGCATTATTAGCGTGGGCGGCTTACGCGGCCTGGATCAATTTCCGCACTACCCCACCATACGTGGACCGCGAAAGATACCCTGTGGCGGGGTTTGACATTTCTTCTCACAACGGCGACATCAACTTCAAGGCTGCTGCCAAGGATGGCATGGAATTTGTATGGATAAAAGCCACGGAAGGAGTGACTTTCCGCGACAAGAATTTTTCAAAAAACTATGAAAAAGCCGGCAAAGCCGGCCTGAAGAGGGGGGCTTACCACTTCTTCAGGTTTGACCGCGACGGAGTGGAGCAAGCTATCAATCTTCTTGAGACAATAGGCGAACGAGATCTTGAACTTGGAGTAGCCATCGACATTGAAACGTCGGGCAATCCGGAAGGTATCAGCACCGACTCCATCAAAGAAAGAATCGCCTCAATGGCTGAGTATCTCAATTTGAGAGGGATTGCTCCGACACTATATTGCAATAAGACTGATTATTACGATTATATGGCTGACTCTTTTCCGGGTAATTCCTTGTGGATTTGTGCATTCACCCAAGATCCGATAGCCGCGCCATGGACCTTCTGGCAATATCACCACAGTGGCTCCGTGAAAGGGGTGAAAGGGAAAGTGGACCTCAATGTATATGGGGGTTCGCGCGAGGAATGGGCTGACTTCATCTCTAAGCAACAATATAAAGGGAATAAATACGTTAATTAAACGTGAAACTATACAAACCGACATATAAATCAAGACAGTCTGTCAAGATTGCCATTGCCCTGGCATTCTCAATCATGACAGCCATTGGCATGCATGCCGCAGATCCGGACAAGTATGCCTCTTCATCCATGCTCTCTTCCGGGAAATGGGTGAAAATTGACATATCCAACTCCGGATTACAGACACTGACTAAGCAGAATCTTAAGAATTTCGGGTTTAACGACCCGAATTCAGTCTACATCTATGGCTATGGAGGGAGAATGATATCAGAAACCCTCACGACAGATCTGCCTGACGATCTGCCGCCTGTGCCCATAGTGCGAGGCAGCGACGGCTCCATCACTTTCTATGCCACCGGCCAGATTGGACCCAAGGCCTCTACTTCAGGCCAGATGAAATATGACCACACCATAAACCCTTACGGTGACACCTCGTATTATTTCATCAGCGATGTCAAGCCATCGGCTGAAACGGAAGCAATCGATCTTTCCGACTCGGAGGGATTGCCGATCGCCGACACGTTTATATGCCAGCTTGTACACGAACGGGATCTCCTTCAGTGTGGCAATTCCGGACGCGATTATCTCGGAGAAGACTTCAGATCGACTAAATCTCAGACTTTCAATTTCGATCTGCCCGACAACACCACAGGGGATGCAAAAATCAGAGTCCGCTTCGGGGCTAACACTACGGGAGCACCAAGCAGCTTTATCGTGAGTGCAAACGGACAACGACTGAATGCGACAAACTACGACCAGATACCCAATGTAACTTCAAGCGAGCAATTTTACAAAATTACCACTACTGTCAAAGAGGCAAAAGGGGTAGGCAATTCACTCAACGTAGGAATTGAATATTCACAAGGAGGAGTAGTCAACACAGCCAGGCTCGACTGGATCGAAGTGGAATATGAAAGGGCTCTGTCGCTTAAGGATTCCAGACTCTATTTTACCGTGAACCCCTCTTCCGCAACTGCCTATACCATTTCCGGAGTATCGGAGCAGACAATGATATGGGATGTCACCAAGCCATGGGATGTCAGAGAAGTAAAAGGGCACTATGATTCTTCCAATAAGACCTTGACTATCGGGGTCAAAGAAAAAGGATTGAGAGAATTCATGGCTTTCGAACCTTCTGCCAAAGGGGCATCAATCCCGGGAAGATTTGCTGTTGCCAACCAAGATATTCACGGTATGCCAACGCCCGACATGGTGATCATCACTCCGGATGAGTTTGCGGCTGCCTCTGAAAGGATAGCCAATCTTCACCGTACCCACGACGAGATGACAGTGTATGTGCTTTCGCCTGAAAAAATCTTCAATGAGTTTTCAAGCGGAAATCCGGATGTGTCTGCATTCAGGAAACTGCTTAAGATGTGGTATGACCGAAGCCAAAACGACCCCACCGGGAGAAAATTCGGCTATTGCCTTCTCATGGGGAGACCTACCTACGACCAGAAAGGGAAAAATCCGGAGACCCTCAGAGACAAGTATCCCCGCACTTTGATATGGCAGTCGGCAAACGGACTGACGGAAACCACATCTTACTGCACTGATGATTTCATTGCCATGCTTGAAGACGAGACTTCCCCAAGAGCAATGCAACTCAGAAAGCAGCTCATAGGAGTGGGACGATATCCCGTCAAATCTGCATACGAAGCGGACATCGTGGCGTCAAAACTTGAATCATACGTCGACAATCCTAAATATGGAGCATGGCGCAACAATGTCATGGTTATCGCCGACGACGGAGACTCGGCTCAGCATCTGCTACAGGCACAAAAGGCTATCAAGAACATGATTTCAAACAGTGTCGGAACGCACTATGCATACGACAGAGTGTATCTTGATGCATTTGAACGGAAA
This sequence comes from uncultured Porphyromonadaceae bacterium, assembly GCA_947176355.1. GTDB lineage: Bacteria > Bacteroidota > Bacteroidia > Bacteroidales > Muribaculaceae > Lepagella. Next base: position 6,124 of record CAMWQY010000038.1, on the reverse strand, counting down.
CAGACCGGCACGGGTCTTACTTTTCCGGATGCAAAGGAACGAATGCTCATGAAGTGGCAAAAAGAAGGTGTTTCCCTTATATCCTACATTGGACATGCAAATCCTAAAGAATGGGGACACGAAAAACTTTTGACCTGGCATGATATCAACAACATGTCGAACCAATACCTTCCGGTGCTTTATGCCGCTACTTGCAGCTATGGCAAATGGGATGCAGAGGAGATCAGCGGCGCTGAAATCATGCTTTCCAATCCGGCAGGAGGGGCAATAGCGATCATCACCCCAAGCCGGACTGTATACATAAGCATGAACGAGGCAATCACCAACTCGGTGTCAAGGGAAATGCTGCGCAAAGACAGCGAGGGGAAGGGTCAACGAATCGGCGACGTTCTAAGACTCGGGAAAAACAACAGTGCAACTCCTGACGAAAACATGCTGCGCTATCACCTCTTCGGCGACCCGGCACTCAGAATGGCGGTGCCCTACCACACAGTGGCGATAGATTATATCGACAACAAGCCTTTGGCTACCGACTTAGCTGATGCTCCGGTGATAATGGCTCGCCAGACAGTAAAGATCTCGGGGAGGATCACTGACAACGAAGGCAATATAGCAAACTTCAACGGACCGATACAATACACCCTTTACGATGCTGAAAAAAGCGTAGAGACCCATGGATGGGGAGATAAAGGGAAAGTAGAGGTGTATCAAGACAGATCGAGCAAAATCGCTACAGGAAGCACAATGGTGAAAGATGGCGAATGGGAGTTGACCGTACTGATGCCTTCAGAGATAGCCAACAATTACTCTCCCGCCTTCATAACAATGTATGCCTACGACCCTGATATGAAATCGGAAGCTAACGGGTCGACAGACATGCTCTACGTCTATGGATATGACACTGCCTCAACAGATGACTTTGAAGGGCCTTCGATAGAGAGTTTTGCCGTAACTTCTAACGGAAATACCGGAGCAACGGTGCATTCCAACCCGGTGGCGATGGCTGTCTTCAGCGATGAAAGCGGCATTAACATTTCGGATGCCGCCATCGGACACAAGATGACTCTGATGCTTGATTCGAAGAGCGTCTATGATGATGTATGCAACTATTTTTCTCCTGACCCTCTCGACGAGACCAAGGGGAGCATAGCATATCCTTTGAGCAATCTCGAACCCGGCGACCATCAGCTGACACTGACAGTATGGGACAATGCCGGCAATTCAAGCAGCGAGGAAATCAAATTCAAGGTAGACCTTAATATGCGTCCGGCTGTGGCAGAAATCAAAACTTTCTACAGCAGGGAACGCGACCAACTTGATATGACCATAACGACCGACAGAGCTCTCTGCACCCTGCAATGCCGCCTGGAATGCTTTGACCTTTCCGGCAATCTGCTCTGGAGCAGCGACCGAAAAGCTTATTCGAACAGCAACAGTTCGTTGTCATACTCTTGGGATCTCAATGACACCAATGGCAGTCGACTTCCACGCGGCATCTACACTCTGCGCACGACAGTGACTTCAGAGGATGGCATGTCGACTTCACTCAGCAAAAAAATAGCAGTTCCGGCAAAATGACAATCTACACAATAGTCAATAATCTTATCTCTCCTGAGTTTCAGCCAGAGGATGCCAAGCCGATATGGACATTGATATCCCAGACCGGCATCCTGCATGGCGGCAATCCCTATTTTGTGCCCGATTTTGCATCGCACTTCGAAGCAAGATTGGCTTTGGCTGTGAGAATCGGACGATTGGGTAAAGGGATTGCCCCACGGTTTGCCCACAGATATACGGAAGCTGTGGCTCCGGCAGTGGTATTTGTAGCAGCCGACAAGCTGCAGTCGCTCCAAGCGTCAGGATGCCCCTGGACAGAGGCTATAAGCTACGACAGATGCCTGGCACTCGGCAAATTCGAGGCAGCAACTTTGGATGAGATGAAGCAAGCGGAAGTGAAGCTTCATTTTGATTCTGACGGTGGCACCCGAGATGCAATTTGGGATAAAGATGGTATGCGCCCGGGAATAGAAGAAACCATTGCAGCCATCAGCCGCGACAACACCCTCAAGACCGGCGACATCATTCTATTCGGCTTATCAGGAGAAGGACCCGAAGTAAGCCCTGATGCAAGAGTCCACCTCATGCTCAATGGCAATGATTCACTGTCGTTCAACATTAGATAATTGTAATAAAACGTAACGTCTTTACGTTATTTGATTATGACAACTTCAAGAACACTATGCACGATAGCGGCCGCCGCACTTGCGTCTTACGCGTCGGCAAGCGACAACGACATAAAAGACAATGAGTTCAATCCTGTGCAGACCGGTGTGACGACTCTTAGTATCACTCCTGATGCACGTGGCAGCGCTATGGGCAACCTCGGGGCGGCAACGGATGCTGACATAAATGCCCAATTCTGGAATCCATCGAAATATGCTTTCGCATATTCAGCCGGTGGTGTCGGAATCAGCTATACCCCATGGCTCCGTAAGATTGTCAATGATATTTTCTTAGCCGATTTAAGCGGCTATCTTAAATTGGGAAGCTCCGACAATCAGGCAATCAGTGCGTCACTTCGCTATTTCTCTCTTGGAGAGGTGATAGTGGATGAAGGGGGAGCCAACACCATCAATCCATACGAATTTGCTTTGGATTTCGGTTATTCCCGCAAACTTAGTGAGAAATTCGGTATGGGTGTAGTGTTGCGCTATATCCTTTCCGACCTTTCATACGAAGATTCGTATTCGGGAGACACGAATACCGCCGGGTCTGCCTTTGCTGTTGACTTAAGCGGCTACTACACCACATTCCCTATGATCGGACGCAGCGAATGCCAATGGAGCTGGGGATTTAACATCAGCAATATCGGTTCGAAGGTGAGCTACGACCATGGCACAAACTACTATTATCTGCCGACCAACCTTAGAATCGGCACCAACTTCACCTTCCCACTTGCCGACTTCAACCTCCTTTCTATAGGATTGGATCTCAATAAGCTTCTTGTGCCCACCAAACCTCGCGAGAGTGACTATATCAATTCAGGAGGAGCATATTATGATCCCAACAAGGATGAGGCTCAGAATGCGGCAGCATACGATGAAGCCCTTCAGAAATGGGAGACAATGTCGCCTATCACGGGTATTTTCAAAAGTTTCTCTGATGCACCGGGTGGTTTTTCTGAGGAGTTGAAGGAAATCAATGTCTCTATTGGCGGTGAGTATTCCTACAATGATCAGTTTTTCGTCCGCATGGGCTATAATTATGAAAATGCTATGAAAGGTGGACGAAGCTATTTCGGCTTTGGAGCGGGATTCTCACTCAACGTAGTCCGTCTGGATGCCTCCTATATGCTTGCTACAGCACAGAGTTCCCCTCTCGACCAGACCATGCGCTTTACGCTTAGCTTCGATATGGACGGGATTCGCGACCTTTTGGGGAAACGGAGAAGATGATTTTTTTAATTGAGAATTGAGAATAATTTTTAATCTTTATGTTTCGGATTGGGCAAGGATATGATGTACATAGACTCGTGGAAGAGCGCGATTTGTGGATATGCGGCGTAAAGGTGCCTCATACGCATGGACTGCTTGGGCACAGCGATGCCGATGTGGCTATACATGCTCTTTGCGATGCGCTGTTGGGGGCTTTGGCTCTTGGCGACATAGGGAAGCATTTCCCTGATTCCGACCCTAAATATAAAGGGATTGACAGCAAGATTCTTCTGAGCCACGTGATGGAGCTGATACGCAACCAAGGCTATAGCCTTTGCAACTGCGACATCACAATCTGCGCTGAGGCTCCGAAATTCCGACCTTATATCGACGAAATGCGCCAGACGCTTGCTACGGTAATGGATGTCAAGGTAGACTGCGTATCGGTCAAAGCCACAACTACGGAAAAACTTGGGTTCACCGGGCGCCGCGAAGGCATTTCAGCTATGGCAGTAGCACTTCTTTCTAACGATTAACTATCAATTATCAACTATTAACTATCAACTATCAACGAGGGGTCGGGGCTTAATATGAATCTCAACGAAAAGCAAATCAAGGCTATGGAAGCCACTGAAGGACGCGTACGCGTTGTGGCCGGAGCCGGTTCCGGCAAGACTCGTGTACTCGCCCATCGTTTTGCTTTTCTTGTCAATGAACTCGGAATTTCTCCCGGCAATGTGCTGTGCCTGACGTTTACCAACAAGGCTGCGCAAGAGATGAAACATCGAATTGCGGGAATGGTAGACCGAGGAAATGTCAACGACCTTATATGCACTATCCATAGTTTCTGCGTAAAATTATTAAGACGCGAAATTTACAAATTAGGGTACCCCAAAAACTTCACTATTATCGACGAGACGGATGCCAAGGACCTTGCAAAAGAAGCCATGCAGGAATTCGGCATCGACCGCAAAAAGAACACAGCAGAACGATTGCTGAAAGATGTGGCTGCACTGAAAGGATATGATCCGTACGGATACATTGCAAAATATCTTATGCCGGGGGCTCCTATCGGGGCTCCTGACGTGAAGGTGAGATATATCCAACTTCAGCGCAAACAGTTTGCGCTCGATTATGACGACATCATTTACATGGCAACTTATATTCTCACTCACTTCCCGGACGCAAGGAAATACTGGTGTGAGAAATTGAATTATGTCATGGTGGATGAGGTGCAAGACTGCAGCGGCGACGATTGGAAACTCATTGAGATATTGGCTTCGCATCATGGCAACCTGTTTGTGGTAGGCGATCCTGACCAAGCCATCTATGAATGGCGAGGAGCATCGCCAAAGACCTTCGTCAATTTCAAGGCTGACACAGACATCATTCTCGATATCAACTATCGAAGCACCCCTGATATACTTTCAGTTGCCAACAGCATCATCTCAAACAATAAGAATCGAATTCGCAAGGAATTGACTGCAGTGCGCCTTAACGAACGGCTCCCTATATGGAATCACTGCAAGAGTGAAAGTGAAGAGGCTGAATGGATTGCCACTACTATTGAAAACAATGCCCTTGAAGGAAGCCGATTTATCGACAATGCAGTGCTTTACCGCAGCTCTTTCTTATCCCGGCGAATCGAGCAGGCTCTGCTGAAAAGGAAGATTCCATACACTGTGTGGGGTGGAGTTAGATTTTTCGAACGCAAGGAAATAAAGGATATAATCAGCTATCTTCGCTTGACTGCCAATGAAAACGACGATATGGCGTTTACGCGCATAGTCAATGTGCCGGCTCGCAAGTTTGGCAGTGTCACTCTTGGCAAACTAAAGCAAATTGCCGAGTCGGAAGGGGATTACCTCTACCCTACCCTCAGAAGACATATCGGAGAGCCCTCTTTCGGAAAGAAACCAATTCGGGAATTCATTGAACTTATAGAGAATGCCCGCTCCATTGCTGAAGGACTGAAGATATCAGATCTTACCGAAAGGATAATGCAGACGAGTGGTCTCGACACAATGTATCGTACGGACGAGGAGGAGGAACGTCTGGAGAATATTGCGGAACTCATCAATTCGATGATTGAATTTGAGGCTACACGGTTTGAAGACGGCGAATCTGACCTTTATCACTATCTCGGAGAAATAGCTCTCTACACAAACACAGACCATCAGGAAGACAAGGACAAAGTAAGGCTGATGACAATCCATCAAGCGAAAGGCTTGGAGTATCCCTACGTCTTCATCATGGGATTGACGGAGGGTGTGTTTCCTAATCATCGGTCGATACGCGAACGCCGCATCGACGGCGAAGAGGAAGAACGGCGACTTATGTATGTGGCAGTGACCCGCGCTAAGGATATGCTTTACCTTTCCGATTCTGAGGGCTACCTGAATGAAAGCGGGGCGTTGAAGTATCCTTCGCGATTTATTTCGGAGATTGCGGAGGGGCTGATTAAGATTGAAGGGAATCCCGACAAGACACTTCTTGAAGGGACCAAAAATATGGTACGCAGCCTTGATGAAGAGTTAGGTGGAGGCGACAATGAAGTCTGGGCAGCGGGCACAAAGGTATCGCACCGTGTATTCGGAGACGGGACCATCGAAAGCTATGACCCTCCTTCAAAGTCTTACAAAGTGCGCTTCGGCGAGAAAGTGAGGCAGCTGATTCCGGGAGTGCTTAAA
>CAMWQY010000037.1 GCA_947176355.1 uncultured Porphyromonadaceae bacterium | reverse complement strand
ACCCGCGACCCCGACCTTGGCAAGGTCGTGCTCTACCAACTGAGCTATTTTCGCAGTTTTCGAGGGGTGTCCCTCGTTTTTGCGTTGCAAAGTTACTGCTTTTTTCTGAACTGTGCAAATTTTTTTGAATATTTTTTTCTTTTTACTAATGTTTAATCTTTGGCAATGCGATTTAAAGTTCTGATGGCTTTGAAGTTATGGCTATAGAATCAGTTTTTTCTATTGTTGAGTTTTTTGAGTCAGTAAGTTTTTCAACGTTTACTTTATGGTGGAAGAACCCCTCAATAGAAATCACAGATGCTTTTTGCTCATTGTCATGGTTGATTGGAATCATAAGGGAGAGTCCTATGGTAATTATCGTGATAAGCATAGCTGCCGCATGTACTGCTCGCTTGCTGATAGTAAAGACATATCTGTCTGCCGGAACCTTTATTATGCGGACATTTTCGTCCTCGGCTTCGGGCTCTTCAACCCATTCGGTCTCAACTTGTGAATTATCTGCTGATTCAATCCTCTTTTCATTAAGCTTGATTTCCGGATATAAGTCAGATTCTACGGTTGATCGTCTGGGCTGGAAGTTTATCAGTCCTTCAGAATCTTTGAGAAGACGACCGATCATTCCGACTGAAACTTCCCCTTCTCCGTTCAAGTCAGCCGTCATTCTTTCGATTAGAGATGAAAGTGTGCGACGAGCCTCTTCGTAAGAAAGGCCTTCATGTCGGGCGATGGAGTGGGCGAGGAGTCCGTCGTCGGTCACTACGCTACTGTTGAAGCTTATTTCGCGACGTCGAGGCCGGATGACACCGTTTTCAAGATCGATAAATGCTTCCGTTTCGGTAGCAATGAAAGCTCCGATTCCGGGCACAATGACACAGTCATGGCGCGTAAGCAGATATTCAATATGAAGAGGAAGTATGTCCATCGTTGTTATGTTAATAAAATTTACGTGTTTCGTTGGAGTCTCATTCATGCAGTTTGCAATTGCATTTAGTCGCCTCCTGTTTGCGATTGCAAAATTAATAAAAAAATCCGATGTCGGAAAGGGGGTGTCAATATCTTTTTCATCGTTTTTCCGGGAAAAAACGCTCAACGGTTTGGTAATCAACCCCATAATCAATGGCAAGTTTTTTATCAGCTTCTGCTTCCCTGTAGATAAGTAGGAGTTTCTTAATCCATCCTCTTAAAAGATACAGCCTGCCATCGTGTGGATGCTCGTTGATGGCATCCTTAGCTATATCCAATGCTTCGCTTAGTTTTCCTGTATGTCCAAGGTTTTCAATGAGCCCCAACTGAAATTCCACTCTGTCTTCATCATCTGGCAACGTTCGCTTTATAGCATCAGCATAGTATCCGGCTGCCTCAGAGAGATATCCCTGAATTTCCATGCACTTGGCAAGACCTCCAGGGCCCCATGTATTGTTAGGATAGAGTTTAGTAAGGCGCGAGAAATCATCAAACGCTCCTTTATAGTCAGCATTGCGCATCTTTAGGAGCCCTCTTGTCTGCAACGGCCATTCAGCTAAGCTGTCAATGGAAAGAATGGTTTCAAGTGTCTCCATAGCCCCGGCTGTATCTGAAGACTTTATTTGGATCTTTGCCTTTGATGTGAGCACAGGAAGACTTTTCGGTGCTCGTCCGAGGGCAATTTCAAAACATTGCATAGCTTCTCCATACTTCCCTTCCATTCCTGAGGCAAGTCCGAGATTGTTGAAAAGCATTACGTTTCCTACGTTTCCGGGATCCATTCGTAATGCCTCTCTCGTGCACCTTGCCGCCTCGCTCCAGTTTTCTTTGCCGATAAAAAATTGTGCGGAATCCGCAAGTTGAAGATAGCGTCTGTATTCAGGGGTATCATTTATCCCGCTTATATTTTGCGTTGCAGAAGCGGCCTGCGCAATAGCGCAAGCCGCCACCATTATTGTGATTGTAAATATTCGACACATCTTTTATTCCTGAAAATTTATTGTCAAGATGATTGTGAATTATGCATTACCTACTTTTATAATTGTCAAGACCCTGTTTTAAGAAACGCTTGTAGCCGGGAATGTCCTCTTCATATACGAATGCCGGAGCCAAAGGCTTGCCGTTATTGTCTACGAGAACGTGGAAAGGTTGTGCGTTAGCTCCAAACTTCGATCTTTGTAAATAGCTCCACTTGTCGCCGTATGTGCGGAGTGTGCGTTGAGTCCCATCTTTTTCAGTCACCTTGATAGGCTCCGGAAGAGCTTTCTTCTCATCTACCATTAGAGTCACAAGCACATAATCATTGTCGATTGTAGCTTTGATTTCAGGATCAGTCCATACGGCGGCTTCCATCTTGCGGCAGTTGACACATCCATATCCTGAGAAGTCAAGCATTACCGGTTTTCCAAGTTTGCGTCCAAGTTCCATACCCTCTTCATAGTCATCTACCACAGCATGAACATCACCTTCATAGAGAGAGAAATCTTGAGTGTATGTAGGAGGTGCGAATGCGCTGATGGCTTTCAGAGGAGCGCCCCAAAGTCCCGGCAGCATATAGATGGCGAATGCAAAGGAGATGCAAGCGAGCATAAAACGAGTGACGCCAGTCTTCTCCACTTTGTCATCGTGAGGGAATGTGATTTTCCCGAGAAGATAGACACCAAGCAAGGCGAAGATGACAATCCAAAGGCTTACGAAAACCTCACGGTCAAGTATTCTCCATCCGTAGGCAAGGTCTGCTACTGAAAGGAACTTCAATGCCAAGGCGAGCTCAAGGAAGCCAAGCACTACCTTTACAGTGTTCATCCATCCGCCACTCTTCGGCATGCTATTGAGCATTGTCGGGAACATTGCAAAGAGAGTGAAGGGGAGGGCGAGGGCAAGTGCGAATCCGAACATGCCGACAGCCGGAGAAACGAAATTGCTCGTCGAAGCAGCCTCGACAAGAAGAGTTCCGATTATTGGTCCTGTACAGCTGAATGATACAAGAACGAGAGTAAACGCCATGAAGAAAATGGAAAGCATACCTGTCGTGGCATCTACCTTTGAATCCATCTTATTTGTCCAACTTGCAGGCAGAGTAAGTTCGAATCCACCCATAAATGAGATGGCGAACACCACAAGAAGAAGGAAGAAGATTATGTTGAAGATTGCATTCGTCGCAAGATTATTCAGTGCTGATGCTCCAAAGATGATGGTCACGGCAAGTCCAAGCACTACATAGATCACGATTATCGATCCTCCGTAGGTAGCTGCTGCCCCGATTGCCTTGCGACGGCTCTTCTTATTCTGCTTTAGGAAGAAAGATACAGTCATAGGAATCATGGGCCAAACGCAAGGAGTGACGAGAGCGATTAGTCCTCCGAGAAAACCTGCGATGAATATGTAAAGAAGACTGCTTGTAGCTTCAGGAGCATTTTCTTCAAATGCACGCAGTTCAGCTTCTACGTTGGTCCACCATCCTTCTTTGGTCACATCTCCATTTGATAGTACACCGGGGATAAGGGGACCGTCTGCCTGATGCAATGAATCTACTGCTTCAGCTATTGCTTCTGCTTTTTCTTCGGTAGAAACCTCTTCAGTAGAGGGTAGGGGAGCCGGCAGGTCCTTGACTTCTGAAGCTGTAGTGGCAGGCGCCTTTCCGGAAAGACTCTTTCCTCCATAGACTTGCGTGCATCCGGTATCATTGCAAGCTTGACCTTTTATTTCTACGTCTACCGAGTAGCTTGCGGCAGTAGGTTTCAGTTTCTGAGTAAAAGTAACTTTGTTGGAATAGAAATGCTGGTCTACTTCAAAAGTATCATCAAATTCTTTTGTATAAGGATGGTCGGCTGTCGGGGTCCCGACAGTCTCGCAACCCTTGGTATCGAAATAGAACACGAGAGGATTTGATCCTCCGGCGGGATTGTCGATAGCATATAGATGGTAGCCGGGCTCAATTGTCGCTGTGGCTACGACTTTTGGAGAGTCCGTACCGTCTCCCACAAGTTTTATATCCCACTTCACTGCATCAGCTGCGAATCCGGAGACACCTAAAATTACAGCATAAAGAGCTACAAATAGAGAAAGTGTAAGCCTCTTCATAAAATCTAATTATAAATTTTCAATTAAATAAAACTCAAGTTTTGAAAATATCAATTCTCATACAATGGAATGGAAATAGCCTGTTCCACTTCTTTGTTGTCGTCCCTATAAATAAAGACTACTACATCGCAGTTTTCAGCTACCCAGTTTTCCTGGAGAGTCATACTGGCTGTCCCCTCTATCTTTTGACCATCAATGAATGACTTTCCAAGTTCTTCGCCCCAATCTCCATTGAGTGATGCACGTAGCACATGGTTGTGCTCATAGTTGAGATTCATTTTTCCGTCAGGCATTGTCTGCGTACCCATTATCTTGTTTTCAACAAGCCAAACGCTGACATTCAATTGATTGTTGACATAGTCGAGGAAATCAACTGAATAATCTACCGTAAGCGTACGAGTATTTTCATCATAATTAGATTTTGCATCGATATTCAAAACCGCAGAAGATTTCAATGCATCAGATGCTATTGACTTCCAATAGCCTGTGCTTGTAGACATAGATGCTTTGAGTCCATTGAATACAGCGCAGGGGAAACCGGCAGGTTCGTAAAATTTGTAATATGCAGTGGCTACTGCACATCTTAAATCTTGTTTTTGAGGTGCTGTGTAAATGCTATAGATCGGTGAAGTATAATGAACTCCTTCAGGATGAAGTCCCACTGATATCACCCTTCCCGGAGCGTCCCCCTCTTTAATTTGCTCTACTATGGAGGCACCTGTCGGGCAATTAGAACAGCTGTTGCCGGTAAATTCCATTATGAGAAGATTCCGGGGATTATCGATGACTGGTTTCTCCACCTTAATATATCGGTCATCCTCGCTAATGTTGTCGCATCCGGTGGCGAATGCAGCGAGAAGGAAAAGTCCTATTGTAAGATAAGAAGCTTTCATCAGAAAGTATAATTATATGTTAGATTGAAACCTTTTGTCTCAGGCACCCATCGGCATACTCCACCGGAGCAGTTGTAGCCTTCTTTTACTCGTCCATATCCGAATGTGAAGCGGTTGGCCTTTAGATTATAGGTCACAAGAAAAGAATAATAGTTATCATTGTGTGTAGTGTTCCAAGTGTCTGTCAGAGTCACCATCCAGTGAGGTGCAAACGAAACCTCCACGAGTCCTGCCAACCAGTCTCCCTTATCTTGTTTTGTCTGCAAGTATTGGGCTTCGAATCGAAGCTGAGTCTTTTTTGCCATCTTCCATTGCCCTTCATAGATGAAGATGTTAGTCGTGACCATACCACCTTCTTTTTCAATTATTGCTTGGTTGTATTTCTGGAACATGTAGAAGAATGTCATCTGAAACTTACGGGAAAGTTTTTTATTCAACTCAAAGTTGACATCGGCATAATATAGATCTCCAATTTTCCAGAAAGGGGCGCTATATTGATTAGTGCCGGGTTCTCGTTTATCTAATGTCGAGCCTGCGGGTTTGTTGTAATCAAGCCCGGAAATATAGCTCGCGCTAAGTCGGATATTTGTGCCATATTTGCCTCCAAGTGTAGTCTTCTTCTTAAATAGGTATCTTAAGTCTGCTTGGAAAGCCCATTCCCCATCAGCTTGGGTAGCGTATGGATACATGGCTGCCAAGGCGTAAGTCTGAGTTAGGGTAAATGCAGGCAAATGATTGACTGTAGAACTCAACAGATATTGAGCATCGATCACTCTCTTGGAGCGGAAATCCATATTGTCACTTCTCTTAGCCTGAAGAAGTGCAGAAAATCCACTTTTTGAATATGTTCCTGACAGAAGGAACGCCTCTCCTCGTCGGTAGGTGAAGTTGTTGAGTGTGTTCGGGTCGTTGTTTTTAGTAGCGTATTCAAACAAGAAGTTGAAGTCATTGGCACGCACCTTCACGCGTCCATCGAAAGCTGCAATATTCTGTGGGAGATTTAGGTAATAATTATATCCAGGTTCAGGCTTAGGAATAATACTGCCGGAAGGTGTCGCGATAATTTGCTCATCCTTGTCATGCTTGCCGACGTATGAGAAACCAAGAGTCACACCTGTATTCCTTTTGAATTTGTCTTTGAATGTTTCATTCAAACTCCATTCTGCATCGGCTCCCCATAGCCAAGAAGCGTTCCATTCCCAATATCTGCGCTGTTTGCCGCCAAGAGCCGTAAGATGTACACCGGGAGCCGGATTCACTTTGACTCTTGCTCCACGGATGGCGTTATCAACACCTAAAGACCGCTCCTGATAAGTGCGCAGTATAAGTCCCGATCCAAATTGCTCATAGAAATCTCCTACAGTAGCTTGCCAACATTTGTAGCCGCCGGTAGCCCATATATAAGGGACACCCCATCCTCCAAAACCTTTATCATATCCCGGAAGAGGCCATTTAGCCCATTGGAAGCGGGCACCGACCGACACGTATGGAGCATTGACTGTCAGATCAAAATATGTGTTGTTAAGCACATCCTTTTCATATATATCTCTGCCTCCTGTTCTTTCTCCTTTTAAGTTGTATGGGATGAGGAATTCAGATTGTATTGAACCGTTTGCTCTGATTTTACTCCACCAAGTATCATTCTTCTTTTCCGAAGGCTGATATATATATGTAGAAGTAAGTTTTGAGTTACCCTCTACGTATGTGGAGGGGAGCTTAGTATCTCCTTCTATATATGTGTTGATATCCTTATCTGCTTCAGTTGATGATGCGGAAATTGACTCTTCAGCGTGGACCCAAGCCGTCCCAAGCAATAAAGAACAGAATGGAATGACTATTCGTTTCATCTTTTTGGTTGGTTCGATTTTTATTTGATCGCTTTCTTGACAGCCTCGAGTATTTCCTCTTCGGCACCGTCAACGTATCCTTGATGGTTCCAAACTATATTGCCTTCCCCATCCACTACGAATACGTGAGGAGGGTCACTTACTCCAAGCTGGCGCTTGAAGTCTCCGTTAGGATCAAGAAGAACTTCATATTCCCAACCTTTGTTTTCTACGAATGGTTTCACACGCTGTTCATTCTGGGCTTCGTCAAGACTTACGGCATAAATTTTCACACCTGTTTCTTCAACCCATTCGTCATATACATCAGCGATTGCCTTGAGCTCGCGTACACAAGGCTTACACCAAGTAGCCCAAAAATCAATTACGAATGGTTTGCCGTCGTTGCTAAGGGTAGATGTATCGACAGAATTGCCGTTCATGTCGCGGAGTTGCACTTGAGGCAGCGCAGCTGAAGCTGAAAATGCTCCTGCTAACAATGCAGCGGAAAGTAGAAGTTTCTTATACATGTGCTTTTTCTTTTGTTACTGTTGTTGGTAAAATATTGCCTATTTTAATAAACGAGAGATAAAATGTTAATATTGTATCTCCCATTTTTTTGTATAGACACCAATATCGTCCCAAAGTTACAAAAAAAAATGCAAAAAAACTGATAATTTTTATATTATTTTCAGATTCAACTTTAGCTATTGAACATACCGGACAGTTTTTTGTATAAAAAAATTATGCATTTTGAAGGTAATTGATAATGAAAAAAGACCTCACGGAGGTGAGGTCTTGTGCTTTAGAATGGCAGATCATCCGTAGAGTCTGTGTCATATCCATCAGGAGTTGGAGCGGGAGGAAAAGCGTTTCCTCCGAAAGGCTCAGGAGCTGCAGTTGGTTGAGCCTGTGGTCCCGGCGCATATTGTTGTTGGGGTGCGTAGGGCTGTTGAGGAGCGTAAGGTTGCTGAGGTGCGTATGGTTGTTGTCCATACGGTTGCGGGTAACCGGGTTGCTGAGGATAAGATCCCTGCGGGGGCATTCCTCCGGGTACGTACGGGCGGGCTGCATAGCAGCTTACATCTGTATACCAACGCTCGTTAAACTCACGGCTTTCCAGATCAACTGAAAGCGTATATGAGTTGCCAACTTCTATGCCTATTGTGTCTGCCTTGTCACCAAAAACATGAAATTTCACTTTGCGAGGATATTGGCCAAAAGTCTCGAGCACCCATTCCTTCTTCTTCCATTGGTTTCCTGCCTTTGATACGCCTGACTGCATGCCAAGATCAAGGATTATTTTACCATCTATTTCCATCTCGTGTTGTCGTTGTTTGTAATTAAGTCTCCAAAATTACTCAAAATCGCAAACATCTGCAAATTTTTTAGCCAAAATCTTCAAAAAAAAAACCAAGGATAAAAATCCTCAGTCTTTTCAAATCTTCATTCAAACGCCTCAAAATTCATCTTGGCCGCTATTTCATAGTTGTTGCGTTTTAAGAACGAAATAATATTTTCTCGTTCCTTGCCGTCATCCACATCCTCTTTGATGCGTTTGCAAGCATGGTGAAGTGCAATCTGCGACTGATAGATGTGGCGATAGCACTTTGCAATGTCATCTATCTTTTCATCTGAAAATCCGGATCGTCCAAGTACGTATGAATTCACTCCGAAATATGATATGGGATTGTGGGCCATAACTACGTAGGGTGGCACATTGCCATTTACTCTGCATCCTCCTTTGACCAATACAAAATCGCCCACTTCATATCCTTCATGCACCAACGCTCCGGATGAGAAAATACAACAGTCACCTATCTTGCAGTTACCGGCAATCTTCACTCCGTTGCCAAGCACACATTTATTACCGATTTTTGAATCATGCCCGATATGTGACTGAGCCATGATGCATGTACCATTGCCTACAGTTGTCGCTTTCCCTTCATAGATACTGCGGTTGATGATGACTTGTTCTCTTATGACGTTGTCATCGCCGATTACAACGTAAGAAGGCTCCCCTTTCCAACGGAAATCCTGGGGTGTGGCAGCTATGATCGCACTCTCATATATTCTATTGTTCTTCCCAATTCTCGCACCGGAAAGAATACTGGAATGAGAATGAATGAAGCAATTGTCGCCAATCTCTACATTCCGATCTATATAGACGAATGCTCCGACAGTGATGTTGTCGCCAAGCTTTGCTTCCGGATGCACGAAAGCTAATGGTGAAATATTATTCATATATTTTGAGTTTTTCAGAATTAGTAATAATAGGTCAAATTGCTCAAATTGTTCGGATTAGTCTAATAAGTCTAATTGGACTCATTAGGCTAATCCGGACTCATTATTTACCGCCTCCTACAGCCTGATATAGGCTGATTAGGGCAGCTGTGCGGGCATGCCAACTGCTGAGGCTTGCAAGCTGAGCTTGAAGCAAGCTGCTGCGAGCAGTAAGCACTTCGAGATAACTTGTCTGATGGTTGAGGATGAAGAGCTCGTTGGTGTATTCTACTGATTTTTCAAGTTCCTTCACCTGCAAGTCTACAAGACGCTTCTTTTCTGCACTCTTGTCAATCTTGACCAAAGCGTCGCTGACATCGGAGGCTGCAGACATCACTGTGTTTTCAAAATTATTCATAGCCTGTTCTTGCTGAGCCTTTGCCGCTTTCAATTGGGCTATATTCTGTCCTCTGGAGAAAATCGGAGCTGCAAGCTGTCCGGCAAGTTGAATAAACCATTTGCCGGGATTTGCTATCATCGAACCAAGAAGATTTGTGAAGCCACCCTGAGCAGAAATTGATATGGAAGGGTAGAAATTTGCGTGGGCGGAACTTACAGTATAGTAAGCTGCAGCCAAGCCTCTTTCAGCAGCCGCTACATCAGGGCGTGTAGCCAAATAGCTCATCGGTACTCCATTGATTGCTTCTTTCGGAAGATTGATGTCAAGATTATTGCTCACTTCCCAATCTTTAGGATAAGTATTGAGGAGCACAGAGAGGGTATTGTTGACTACAGTAATCTGCTGTTCAAGGTCTGGAATTGATGCAAGGATATTGTAGTAGTTAGCACGACTCTGCACCACGGCTGCTTCCGTTGTGCTTCCGGCTTGCTTAAGTTGTTCCATTGTCGCCACTTGATCTTTCCATATTTCAGCGGTACGCTTTGAAAGATCAAGTTGCTGATGTAACAGGACAAGCGAATAGTAGGTAGATGCTACTCCGGTGACAATCTGCGAACGCGCAGCTTGCTCGTATGCCTGTGTTTGCTCTACGCTGACTTTAGCTCCACGCTTCCGGTTGAGTATCTTTCCAAAAGCGTCTATCTCCCAGTTGGCTGCCAGAGGGAGTGTATAGCTCCAATTCATGTGGCTTCCGCCGTAGGAGGCAGTCCCGCCATTAGGGTTGAATGCAAGCGAAGGGAAATAGGAAAGTTTGGCTCCTTGAAGTTGAGCCTTTGCGATCTCCACGTTAAGGCGGGCATTGTCAAGATTTGTATTGTGGGCAAGAGCCTGCTCAATGTAGCCTTGGAGTAGGGGATCGGTAAATATCTCACGCCATCCCATGTAGGCCAGGCCTGTGGAGTCTTGGTTCTCCACGGCCTGACGGTAGTCGGCTGCTACTGCATTGTCTTGCGGAAGCTGGTATTTATTGTAGATGTGGCAGCTGCTCATCATAAGGGCAAGTGCCGACATGCATGTTATCTTTATGATCTTATTCATCGCGTTATTCTCTGTTAAAGGTATATTGTTCGAGCTCGCTCTTGATCTTCGAATTGTCTTTGTCGCTCCATTTCTGTGGTGTGAATTTCTCCTGGAGAGTCTGGAACGCCACGAATAGCGTTGGCACTACGAGAACCTGGAGAATCATACCGATGAGCATACCGCCTACGGCGCCTGTGCCAAGAGCTTGGTTTCCGTTGGCTCCGGCTCCGCTTGCATACATTAGCGGCAACAGACCGATGATGAGGGCAAGAGAAGTCATAAGGATCGGTCGCAAACGAGCTTCTGCACCCTGGATAGCTGCCTTTATTATGCTCATGCCGGTGCGTCGGCGGTCGAGGGCAAACTCTACGATAAGAATTGCATTCTTAGCAAGAAGACCGATAAGCATGATGAGCGCAATCTGCAGATAAATGTTGTTTGCAATGTCACGGAAATGGGCGAAGATGAATGTGCCCATAAGTCCAAAGGGAACCGAGAGAATCACTGCCCAAGGGAGAAGGTAGCTTTCATACTGAGCGGAGAGGATAAGATAGACGAACATAAGGATAAGCACGAAGATCATACCTGTGCCACCGCTGCTTCCTGATGCCTCTTCGCGGCTCATACCTGAATATTCGAAGTCATAGCCACGTGGGAGTGTCTCCTGTGCGACTCTCTCAATTGCTTGAAGAGCCTGACCGGAAGAGTATCCGGCAGCCGGAGTACCTGTCACCTGAATGGAGGTAAACATGTTGAAGCGGTTGATGATGTCCGGGCCATATATGCGCTTGAGATGCACGAAGTTGTCGATTGGTGCCATCTCATTGCCGTTTCTTACCTTGATTTGCTTCAATGTCTCCGGGCTTACGCGTGCATCAGGAGATGCCTGCATCATCACGCGGTAGAGCTTACCGTATGAGTTGAAGTTAGAGATATACATACCTCCATAGTAGCCTTGGAGCGTAGAAAGAATTGCATTCTGTGTCAAGCCGGCTTGCTTCACTTTAGGCACGTCAATCTCAACGAGATATTGAGGGAAAGTCGGGTTAAATGTCGAGTATGCCATCTGTATTTCCGGCTGTGCATTCAGCACTCCGATGAATTTCTGATAGATGGCAAAGAAGTCGTCGAGCGAACCGCCTGTCTTGTCTTCAAGCTTGAGCTCAAAACCATTGGTAGCTGAATAACCGGAGATCATTGGAGGCTGGAAGAACATTATATTGGCATCCCTTATAGTTGCAGCTTTGCTATATAGCAACTGCACCACACCGGCAGCTGACTGTCCCGGTTTCTTGCGTTCATCCCATGGCTTTAGCTTGATGATGAAAGAGCCGTAAGTATTACCTTGGCCTCCGATGAATGAATAGCCGGTGATTGCGGTGCGGCTCTTTACTTCCGGAATCGCGCCGATGATAGAGTCCATCTTGTCCATTACTGCCTGAGTACGCTCCTGAGATGTTGCAGGGGGCATGGTCACTGCACCCATGATCGTTCCGGTGTCTTCTGTAGGCACAAGTCCGGTCGGCGTAATGTTCATAAGCCATACGAGGATGCCGATGGATGCCGCAACAGTGCCAAAAGAGATAAGCTTGTGGTGGATAAACCAAGTTACAGCCTTTTTATATTTCGAGAGAAGAGCATCGAATCCTACGTTAAACCAGTAGAAGAACCTCTTCATGAAATTCATCTTTTCCGTCTTCTCTTTCTTCCGGCTTTCCACATCATATCCTCCAAGTGGGTCTTCATCTCCTTCTTCCACTTTGTGGGGCTTCAAGAAGAGAGCACAAAGTGCCGGTGAGAGGGTAAGCGCGTTGATTGCCGAGAGACCGATAGCCATAGCCATCGTCATACCAAACTGGCGATAGAAGATACCGGATGTGCCACCTAAGAACGACACCGGAATGAACACAAGCATCATCACAAGTGTGATTGATACGAGGGCTGAGCCAATTTCGCTCATTGCGTCGATGGAGGCCTTACGTGCTGATTTATAGCCTTGGTCAAGCTTTGCGTGCACAGCCTCCACCACGACTATCGCATCGTCGACCACAATCGCAATCGCAAGCACAAGTGCAGAAAGGGTAAGAAGGTTGATGGTGAAGCCAAATATGTAGAGGAGGAAGAAGGTACCAATCAGTGCCACCGGAATGGCAATCATCGGGATAAGAGTAGAACGGAAGTCTTGCAGGAAGATAAACACCACTAAGAATACAAGGATAAATGCCTCGATAAGGGTCTTTACCACCTCATGTATTGACGCAAAGAGGAAGTCGTTGACACTCATGGTAGTCTCGATTACGAGTCCCTTCGGTAAATCCTTGCGCCAAGTGTCTTGAAGCTTCTCGATATTTTTGATAACTTCCGTTGCATTAGATCCTGCCGACTGGAATATTATGGCTGCAGAGCCAAGATGGCCGTTGTCACGGTTGGCAAATCCGTAGCTAAGCTTGCCGAGTTCCACTTCTGCTACGTCTCCAAGGCGAAGAATCTCTCCATCTTTGGTGGCGCGGATTACGATGTCTTCAAACTCTGACTCATCCTGCAGACGTCCCTTATAGCGCATCGTATATTGGAATGTCTGGTTGCCTTGGTCACCGAAGCTACCGGGAGCAGCCTCGATATTCTGTTCTGCAAGAGCTGCGGTGATATCGGTTGGCATAAGTCCGTACTGTGCCATTACATCCGGCTTCAACCATATACGCATGGAGTAATCAGCACCGAATGCCATTGCCTCGCCTACACCCGGTACACGTTTGATTTCCGGTATAATGTTTATCGACATATAGTTGTCGATAAACTGGCTTGTGTAAGTATCAGTTTCGTCAAAGAGAGCCATTACCATAAGCATAGAGCTTTGACGCTTCTGCGTGATGACGCCCACCTGGTTTACCTCCGACGGAAGGAACGCAGCCGCTTTTGCCACACGGTTTTGCACGTCTACTGCTGCCATATCAGGGTCCATGCCCTGTTTGAAGTATACTTGAATGGTAGCTGAGCCATTGTTAGATGCAGATGAGACCATGTAGTCCATGTTTTCAGCACCGTTGATTTGCTCTTCAAGAGGTGCAATCACGGAGTTTAGCACTGCTTGTGCGGATGCTCCGGTGTAAGAGGTGGTTACAGAAATTGTAGGTGGTGCAATGTCCGGATATTGCTCTAT
>CAMWQY010000036.1 GCA_947176355.1 uncultured Porphyromonadaceae bacterium | reverse complement strand
AAAAGGCCGATTAGTGTAGCGGTTAGCACGCCACCCTCTCACGGTGGAGACTCGGGTTCGAGTCCCGGATCGGCTACCAAGACCAATACTCGAAGAGTGTTGGTCTTATTTTTATATATTGAAGTAGTTCAAACAACTTCATTTGAAAATATTCACATGGCAACTATATTAGAACGTCTTGAGGGACTGGATGCGAAATTTGACGAGATATCCACGCTGATAACAGACCCTTCGGTAATAGCCGATCAAAAAAGATATGTGAGGCTGACAAAGGAGTATCATGACCTTGAAAAGATATTAAAGACAGCGAATCTTTACCGCAATACCCTATCGAATATTGAGGAAGCTAAAATGATCCTTTCAGAAGAGTCGGATGAGGAGATGCGGCAAATGGCTCGTGAAGAATTAGACAAGTCACAGAGCGAACTGCCAAAGCTTGAGGAGGAAATCAAATTGCTGATGATACCACCGGATCCTGACGATTCGAAAAACTGCGTCGTTGAGATCAGAGGAGGAACAGGAGGGGATGAAGCGGCCCTCTTTGCCGGAGACCTTTTCAGAATGTATCAGAAATATGCAGAACGCAAGGGATGGGAACTTTCGATAAGCAATACTTCAGAAGGGGCTGCCGGAGGATTTAAGGAGATAGTATTCACACTCACAGGCGACGGGGTGTATGGCACTATGAAATATGAAAGCGGAGTGCATCGAGTGCAGCGAGTTCCGGTGACCGAGACCCAGGGACGTGTGCACACATCGGCTGCCACTGTAGCCGTACTTCCCGAAGCTGAGGAGTTTGATGTGGAGATCCATGAGGGAGAAATCAGATGGGACACCTTCCGCTCCGGAGGTGCCGGCGGTCAGAACGTCAACAAGGTAGAATCCGGAGTACGCCTTCGCTACAACTGGAAGAATCCCAACACCGGCGTAGTGGAAGAAATATTGATTGAGTGTACTGAAACGCGCGACCAGCCCAAGAATAAGGAAAGGGCTCTTTCTCGACTCAGGACTTTCATTTACGATCGCGAGCATCAGAAATATCTCGACGACATCGCATCAAAGAGAAAGACCATGGTCAGCACAGGCGACCGCTCGGCAAAGATACGCACCTACAACTTTCCACAGGGACGAATGACCGATCACCGCATTAATTATACGGTATATAATCTAAGTTCTTTTATGGATGGATATATACAGGAATGCATAGATAAGCTAATCGTAGCTGAGAATGCTGAAAAATTAAAGTCTTCCGAAATATAAATAAAAAAACTCAAAGTGGGAGCAGGCAGGAATGCCTGCTTACCACGGCTTGAGGTCTGGGAATCATATATTATGACACAACAAAAAAAGTCGCTTAATTAAGCGACTTTTTGTAGCGGGATCGAGAATTGAACTCGAGACCTCCGGGTTATGAATCCGACGCTCTAACCAACTGAGCTATCCCGCCATTTTTTATTTCCGAGGCATTCAAGAGGTCTATCCTCCCTTTTGCGAGTGCAAAGTTACTGCTTTTTTTTCATCTGACCAAATTTTTCAACTCTTTTTTTTCAAAAAAAAATTCATTAACTTTGCAAGTGATTTCATAAAGAACATCATCAAAATACACATTTCATTACACCACAACAAATTGAATACATTTCAAAAAAATAGGAAAATCGTCGGATATCTGCGCCAATTGATTGTCGTGGGTGTGTCATTAGTATTTTTTTCATCTTGCAGCACAGGAATAGAAAGCACTCCCAAGATAAAAATGAGCAAGGAGGAAGTAAAATTGATGACGAAAAGCGCTGAGCAGACATTAGCGGAAAGCCTACACGGCACTCCCCTATCCTCCTGGGAGGAAGGGAAAAGATTTCTTGCTATGTCTGACCGAACCATTTATATTTTTGAGCCGACAGAGCTCATGTCTTCTCCGGCAAGCGAAGATATAACCGGTAAAATATTGACCTTTACGGGAGTCGACAGCTATATCAATCCTGATCTCAAAGAAGAGTGTGTGATAATATTTTCAGATGGCTCCAACACTTTCCGCTATAGGACAAAGAAACCGACTTCAGAAGCGATGAAGGAGATCGAAAGCAGTAAACTTCCATTGCTCTCTGACTTAGACTTAATAGACTCATGGAAAGAAAAGATATTGGGAAAGACTGTATGGACGAAAAACAATCTATGGTATGACAGCAAAGGCAACCGACTGTCGGGTTTGAAATATGCCAAAGTGACGATAACAGATGTATTGCCAAGCACGGGAGATTTCCCGATTAATATCAAGATAAAAGGCGAAGATGGTGAAGAAGCTTATTTAAGGATGAACTACACTGCGGATGCGCATGACAGCCGAAACTTTGCCTCCGATTTCTTCTTGACAGATCCTAAAGGGAAATATCAACATATTTCAGATGAAAACTGGAGGCTTATACAGATGGGAAAAATAGGACCGGGAATGACAAAAGAGGAATGCAAACTCTCCATTGGCAATCCTGACGAAGTCAGGTCGGGGCACAATCGTTCTCAGACGCTTGATATCTGGCAATATAATGATGGAACATACCTGATGTTTGAAGATGGACTTTTAACTAATTTCAGACAATGACAATAGAATATAATAAAGATCTGACTGCCCTCACAACCTTTAAGGTGAGTGCCCAAGCAGCCATATACGCTGAATATGAAGATGAAAAAGATCTCCTTAAACTGAGTCGCACACCGGAATTTATAAACAATGAATTCCTGCATATAGGGAGTGGCTCGAATCTTCTATTCCTCAGCACATTTAATGGGATTGTGCTTCACTCCAGGATAAAAGGGATACAAAAATACGTAAAGGATCGGGAAAATGTCTTCGTCATAGCCGGCGCGGGCGAAAAATGGACAGATCTCGTAGATTGGTGCATTAGCCACGGCATCGCCGGGTTGGAAAACATGGCTGGAATACCCGGTGAAGTGGGAGCCTCTGCAGTGCAGAATGTCGGGGCATACGGAGCCGAAGCCGGAGATTTCATTCATTCAGTAGTGTGTTTCGATACAGAATCGAGGAAAACTGTGACACTAAAGCAAGCGGATTGCAGGTTTGGATATCGGGATTCCATTTTCAAAAATAAAGCAAAAGGGAAGCTCATTGTGATGCAGGTAAGCTACAGACTGAGATACGACACAAGAGCAAACAATCTTGAATATGCACCGCTTAAGAAATTTGCAGAGACATTAGGGAGGATTCCATCTACACGCGAAGTTGCAGATGAAGTGATCAGACTTCGCGACAGCAAATTGCCCAATCCTGCACTAATAGGGAGCGCGGGCTCATTTTTCAAAAATCCTGAGGTAAATAAATATTTTTTTGAGCAGGAAATAAAGCCACGTGGCATTGAAATGCCGGAATACCCTTCTGATCAAGAAGGGAAAGTAAAGCTTTCCGGCGGATGGCTCATAGATCATGCCGGACTAAAAGGATACAAAATAGGAGGGGCTGAGGTATGGCCAAAACAAGCTCTTGTAATAGCAAATACCGGTAATGCTACAGGCGAAGACGTAGCGCAACTTGCTGATCTTATCATAAAGACAGTAAAGATCAAATATGGCATAGAGCTTCGTCCGGAGGTGAACTACATTGACTCAAGAATTAAAGTCACCGTTCTTGGTAGCGGTACATCTAAAGGCGTCCCGGAAATAGGATGCACTTGTCCTACCTGTATGTCGGAGGACCCGAAAGACAAGAGGCTGAGAGCGTCCATACTTGTCGAAACCCACGGAATGAAAATATTGATAGATGCATCGCCCGACCTTCGCCAGCAAGCACTTCGCATCGGACTGAGTCAAATCGATACCATCCTACTCACACATCAGCACTATGACCATGTCGGAGGGATAGATGATGTACGCCCTTTCTGCATAGAAAACGATCTTCCAATTTATACCAATCCTCAGACGGCAAAAGATCTAAGAAGGCGCTTAGACTATTGCTTCAGAGAGCACCCATATCCGGGCGTTCCAAAACTCGATCTGCAGGAGGTCGGACTCCATCCATTTATGATCAAAGGCTTAAAGATTGAGCCGATTGAAGTGATGCACGGAAGTCTTCCAATATACGGATATAGGATTGGAGACTTTGCATATATCACAGATATAAAGACAATATCTGATGAAGAAAAGGAGAAGCTCAAGAATCTCGAAGTGCTTATCCTAAGTTGTCTTAGAGTGACCCACGAGCACTTTGCCCACTTGATACTTCCGGAGGCGTTAGCCCTCATAGAGGAACTCAAGCCAAAACGTTGCTATTTGACTCACGCATGCCATAATCTCGGCAAGCATGAAGAAATAGCCTCAATTTTACCTCCCGGAGTAGAATTTGCTTACGACGGAGAAGTGATAACGATTAACTAATAAATCTCATACATCATGAACAACGGAAATTTTCCTCTCAAGGTCAGACTCGCCATAATGAGTTTTCTTGAATTTGCCGTGTGGGGAGCCTATCTCACGTCTTTGGGTAATTATCTTGGACGCGTGGGACTTGCCAACGACATCAAATGGTTTTATGCCATCCAAGGAATAGTGTCAATTTTCATGCCAGCCATTGTAGGCATAGTTGCCGACAGATGGATTCATGCACAACGAATGCTCAGCATTTGCCACCTTATAGCCGGCATTTTCATGGGAGCTGCCGGCATCTACGGCATGATGGCAGGTGAAAATGTAGAGTTCCACACAATATTCTGGTTTTACGCCGTATCGGTTGCATTCTTTATGCCCACCATTGGCTTGAGCAACTCCGTGGCATACTCAGCATTGACAAAGGCCGGACTTGACACAGTCAAAGAATTTCCTCCCATCAGGGTATTCGGCACGGTCGGATTTATCTGTGCAATGCTCTTTGTCAACTTCACTCAATATCAGACCAACTATTGCCAGCTCATCACATCGGCGATACTCAGCGGAGTGCTATGCATCTATGCTTTGACGCTTCCCGATTGCCCAACCAACAAGGCTGCATCCAATTCGATATCCGATATGCTTGGGCTAAAAGCATTCTCACTCTTCAAGCAAAAGAAAATGGCTACATTCTTCATCTTCTCCATGCTTTTAGGAGTGAGCCTCCAAATTACCAATGGATATGGCAACGTCTTCATCACATCATTCAAAGATGTGGCAGAATTTGCCAACACATGGGGCGCCCAGAATGCCAACGCATTGATATCATTGTCGCAGATGTCAGAAACACTTTGCATACTTCTGATACCTTTTTTCCTGAAGCGTATTGGAATCAAGGGAATGATGCTGATGTCGATGTTTGCATGGGTAGGACGCTTCGGATTCTTCGGAATCGGCAATCCCGGTGAGCTTGTTTGGCTATTCATACTCTCCATGATAGTATACGGCATAGCCTTCGACTTCTTCAATGTCTCAGGGTCACTCTATGTAGACCAAGAGACAGACCCATCTATAAGGAGTTCAGCCCAAGGTCTGTTTATGATCATGACCAATGGTTTGGGAGCCACCATAGGGACATTAAGTGCCGGAGCAATCCTTGAGAAACTGGTCTTCACACAACCGGCAGGGATTCCACAGATAGACGGATGGCACACGAGCTGGCTCATCTTTGCAGCCTACGCTTTGGTGGTAGGAGTGTTATTCGCTATCATTTTCAAGGAAAATAGAAAAGAAAATATCAGTAAGAGTCAGGCAGCAGACAAGAATGGGCTTGCAGCCGGAGGAATTATTGACGACAAAGACCAGATCTGACCATGATTCAATTTTATGCTCCTGAGATAGAGAGCACCGGAGTGCTCCCCGAAACAGAATCGGGGCATTGTTGCCGTGTGCTCAGGATGAAAGAGGGAGACAAGATAATAGTGACTGACGGGAAGGGACACCGATATGAATGTGTCATCCTTGACGCACATCCGAAACATACAGCAGTAGAAATTCTCACCATGGAAGAAATCCATCCGTGGTGGGGATTTCAACTTGAATTATGCGTAGCTCCATCGAAAAATGCCGACAGGATCGAATGGCTTGTAGAAAAGGCTGTAGAAATAGGAGTTGACAGAATCATACTTATGAAATGCAACAGGAGTGAACGCAAGACACTCCGAACTGACCGCCTCGAAAAGATAGCAATCTCTGCTATGAATCAGTCGCTCAAGGGGAATAAGCCGGAAATCATCGGGCCGATAGATTTTAAAAAGATTGTCACAGATGGATTCGAGGGTTTCCGATGCCTTGGCTATTGCGATGACACCTATCCCCTCCTCAGTTTTGCAAACGAATACAAAGGAGGGAATGTCAGAATATTGATAGGTCCGGAGGGAGACTTCAGTCCGGAAGAAGTAAGCATGGCTGTAGAAAATGGCTATGTGCCTGTGACGTTTGGGGGCAGCCGCCTCCGATTGGAGACAGCTGCCCTCTATGCATGCGTTGCAGCCCATGTAGTAGGCGACAATATCAAGATTTAGGATTATCGATGATCATAGGTGTCGGCAGACCAAATACGCTTTCTCCTGCCGGGAGCTGACGGCTCATTACACCTTCAAGGATCGTAGCACGACTTGACTCATTTTCGAATACGAATAGATTGAACTTAGTAAGCATCACAGCCACGTGTTCGAATACGGCAGACTGAATTCCTTCGTATGGAATCCAAGCAGAAGTGCTTGTGAAGCAATATACTTGGAATGGAATGCCATGCTGGGTCTGCTGGAGTGTATTTACGAAGAGATCGTCGACATTAGAGATATTAGGATTATTCATCAGCCACATCTTCATATATGCACGGAACATACCGAGATTAGTGTCGATTGTACCATCAGCGAGACCTTCAGGATTATTCACGCAATACTCTTTCCCTGCCGCCTTCTGAGCCTGCTTCTTTTCAATCCAGTCTTTCATCAGAGGTATCTCAGCAATTTTAGCGATTAGATCGGGAGTAGCTTCAACCACACTTTCGCAGTCGATAAGATATGTCCTTGCAATGCGGCGTGTATTGCTCTCTTGCATTGGAAGATAGGTGGTGAACGAACCGCTTATAAGGTTGTAAGGAGGTACAGAAGTGACAGTCTTATCCCAATTCTGAATCTTCACCTCGGTAAGAGAAACCTCAAGGACCGTACCATTGGCATTAGTTCCATCTACAGCAATCCAGTCGCCGACATGAACTGAGTCATTCTCTGAAAGCTGGACACCGGCGACAAGACCGAGAATAGAATCTTTGAAAATCAACATCAATACAGATGCAAAGACACCTAAACCGGCAAGCAGCGTACCCGGAGATTTGTCGAGGATTATTGAGACTGCTACAATAGCGAAGAGTATCCATATCAGTCCACAAATAAGCTGGACGAGACCTTTGAGGGGGAGGTGCTTTTTATTTTCTCGTTTGTCGACGTGATTCCAAATAATATAAGTGATGATGGTCAGACATCGTGCCACTATAAATGAAAGGAAAATCCAAGTGAATCGAGATAGCCAGCTGCTGAGTGCAGAATGAGACTGCATTGTAAACTGGATAAAAATAAGGAAATAGAGAGCCGGAATAATTCTTGAAATCTTATGGAAGAAACCGGCGTTTCTCAGATCGGAATAAATAGGATTACTCCATCTTTTGCCAATTTGGTTGACTATAAAGAGCACCACCAATTGAGTAATGTATCCAATTCCCCAAGAAATTGCAAATACCAGAATAGAATACACCCACAGTTCAAGTGTAGGA
Organism: uncultured Porphyromonadaceae bacterium; assembly: GCA_947176355.1. Taxonomy (GTDB): domain Bacteria; phylum Bacteroidota; class Bacteroidia; order Bacteroidales; family Muribaculaceae; genus Lepagella. The sequence continues at coordinate 6,022 of CAMWQY010000036.1, read as the reverse complement.
TGATGGGCAAGACCGAAAAGATTGAAAATCCAATCTACGATATTCATAATCAAGCGTGCGATGGCGTATGTGCCATCTTCGGTACCTAACATAGTTACTCTCGGAAGTTTTTCCGCCACTTCATTAGGGATCAAGCAAAGAAATGCGTGTGCGTTCATAAAGGAATCGTGTTAATAATTATATATGAGTGTAACAAATTGTAAAGAAAACGGTTCAATAGCACCTACCTACACGTAATAATTTATGCACAACAAGGAAATCAATGTGCAAATACATCTCCGAATATTACATATATGTAACAAATTGCATATTTTTGATTTTCAAATACTTACTACAATATTAATTTTTTTTAACACTAATTTCAAGTATTTTTAGAGACATTATTAGGTTTGCATGAAATATTTTTGTAACTTTGAACATTGAAAAATAAAAAACACGAATTTACCAGCATATATGGAACAGACACTCGTCATACTTAAACCCTCAGCGATAGAACGCGGACTTGTAGGAGAAATCCTCACACGCATACAGAATAAAGGTCTTATCATCACAGGCATGAAGATGATGCAGCTTGACGAAAAAATACTTCGTGAGCATTATGCACACCTTGTAGACAGACCATTCTTCCCCTCTATCGTAGAGTCAATGACAGCATCTCCAGTGATCTGCATGGTGCTTAAAGGAGTTGACGCAGTGGAAGTGTTCCGCAAGATGACGGGCGTCACCAACGGAAGAAAAGCAGAACCGGGGACTCTTCGCGGAGATTACTGCATGAGCGGACAAGCCAACATAGTCCATGCTTCAGACAGCGTTGAGAATGCAAAGATCGAGATCAACAGATTCTTCAAGCCTGCGGAAGTGCTTGACTACACTCCATCGAATGTGAAGTTCCTTTATGCTGATGATGAAATTTAATTATAAAAGAAGATGAAAAAGCTCAATACTATAATATGTTGCGCACTCCTGTCAATCGTGCCATTCGCAATGACAGCACAGAAGAAAGGGGCATCCCACGCAGCAGCACACAAGCAACTTCTTGCCAACGCAGCCTCATCAAAAGACAAGATCAAGCTTATAGAACAGAATACATTCATCGACCTTATTGATGATGACCTTGAGCCGGAGCTTGACATTTATACAGAAGGATGGAACTCAAAAAGCGTAAATCCATTCAACGAAAAAGATGTCCCCAACACACAAGTCATTGACGTGAGAGGTTTCACCATGCCACACAATGGTCCTTTGACTTCCCCATACGGATATCGCAAAAGATTCGGGCGCATGCATAAGGGTGTAGACATAGGCATCAAGAGCAATGACACAATATGCGCAGCATTTGAAGGAAAAGTCCGTCTCACAGCATACGAAGGTGGTGGATATGGCAACTATATAATCGTACGCCATTCAAACGGACTTGAGACAGTGTATGGACACCTAAACAAGCACCTTGTAAAACCGGGAGATGTAGTCCGTGCAGGCGATCCGATCGGACTTGGAGGCAGCACAGGCAGAAGCACCGGTCCTCACCTTCACTTTGAGACTCGCTTTATGGGCTATGCAATCAACCCTGCCGCAATCGTTGACTTCGCCAACAAGACAACACACACAGACGAATATACATTCTCAAAGGCGACTTACACGAAGGCTCGCAACTTTGCCCCCAGCAAAAGCAAACGTGAACTTGCAGCTGATGATGCCAACACATATAAGTCAGGCAATAGCCAGATTGCATCCTACACAGTGAAAAAAGGGGATACAATCAACAAGATTGCAAGAGCACACGGCATGTCGGCCACTTCACTAAGAAAACTTAATGGACTGGAAACTTCAGATGCCATCAAGATTGGGCAGGAACTTAGATTGAAATAAACAATAAACAATAAGTAAAAAATAAGGAGTGCTTGCGAATCATTCGCTTGCGCTCCTTATTTTGTTGCTTTTTTATTAAATAAAATTTACACGTAAACCTTATTTATACCGGTCACGTTATACTGACAAAGAACAAAGACTGAAACCTTATAAAAAAGATTTAACTATGAAAACATTATCTATCATCAGCTACGCTATAGGATGCATACTCCTAATGATCTCTTGTTTCACTGTAAGCATCTCCTTGACATGGTGGCTCGGAGGAATTGCAGTAGCCTTCCTAATCGGAGGATGTATATTCCAATTCAATGTGGTGAAGGAATCACAACATCACAATAGATATTATTGAATTTTTAAGTTAGCCCGATGCAAAGTATCGGGCTTTCCTATGTCGATAATTTCCAGACCATCCTGGAGCATACCCTTGATCTTGAGGTCCGGGATGTCTGACAAGAAAAAATCCATAATTGGAAAAGCTCCGGAAAAACCATTATTTTTCATTATCGGGAAAACTTTAGGCGACATCATATAAATGCCGCTGAATGCTAATATCTTGTCTTCTTTATTAATAGTGAGGTTATCCGGACGAATGTGACCTGTCTTAAGATTGATCCAGCCTTTAAGATTAAGATCATTGTCGAACACCAGTCTTCGGTCTGAATTTCTATCAGACACGAGGAGAATGATGTGAGCGCCGGAAGTCTCGAAAACGTCATATAGCTTTTTTAGATCTGCGTTTGACAAGATATCAACATTATGCACGAGAAATGGACGAGAGTCTTCGGCGAGGAAAGACTCTGCATTTAGAATTCCCCCTCCTGTGTCAAGTAATTCCTCCGACTCATGCGAAACATTTATATTCTCGACAGGAAGTTCTTCCTTTTGAATAAATTCTATAATTTGGTCGGCGAAATGATGCACATTAATTGTCACTTCGTCAAATCCTTGATCTGCCAGACGCTCTATGACACGCCGCAGCATAGGGACACCACCTACAGGAACTAAGGCTTTCGGATGCTTATCAGTCCAAGGTTTGAGTCTTGTGCCTAATCCGGCACACATGATCATGGTTTTCAATTGTCAGATAGTTTTAGTAAAATTAATCTAAGGATGTTCGATATGAGAGAGTCGGACATCTGCTTCAGGGAATAGTTGGCGAATATGAGTAGCGGTTTGCTCGGCACTGTAGACAGATCGGTGCTGCCCTCCAGTACAACCGAAACCTATTAGAATATGGGTAAATCCACGGGTTATATAGCGTTCGATGGCAGGATCAGTCAGTGACCAGGCACCTTTCAGAAAAGCTCTAACTTCTCCCCTTCTCTCGAGAAATTCAATAACTTCAGGATCTTTTCCCGTCAGTTGCTTGTATTCTTTGTATCTACCGGGATTATGAAGCGCCCTACAATCAAATATGAATCCACCTCCATTGCCACTCAAATCTTGAGGATATTCTTTTTTATAAGAAAAAGAAAAGATTTCTACTACAAGTCTGCCATCTGATTTCTCATTTATTAAAGACTTGTCGGCTACTATGGCTATTGCAACCTTTTTTAATTCCGGGTAGCTGTCTAATATACCTTTATATATTAGATCGGACAGATTATCAAGAGCGTTAGGAATAGAGAGCAGAAAATGTGACTTCTTTTGTACAAGACCGCGAAATCCGTATGCACCCAAGACTTGAAGAGTCCGGAAAAGAACCATTTCATGCAAATCAGAAAGCATTCGCTCTTTTTTCTCGGAATCATTATCGCAATAAGCAGAACTATAAAAATCGAGCATTGACATCTTGAAATCGTCACTAAAACCGGCCCTTGCCTGCCAGAGGAAAGAGACAGCATCATAAATCGAAGGTCCTTTTCTGCCTCCTTGAAAGTCAATGAAAATCGGACCATTTGCCGTCAGCATCACATTACGACTTTGACAGTCGCGCATCATAAACCCGCAAAATTCATCCGATACGGAGGCAAGAGAAAGAGCCAAGCGTTCGAAATCATCTTCCAGACGATCCTCATCATAGACCACTTCCTTAGGCTTCAGATATTCATATTTGAAATAGTTTAGATCCCACAGAATTTGCCTTATGCAGAAATCTTTATTCATCGTATCATATTTCCATACATCAACCGGGGTCTTCTGCAAAGAGACAAGCCTTGTCAGCGTTTCCTTAACAAGAGACTCGACATCTTCATCATTTAGTGAAGAAAAAAGTGACTTGTCGCCCAAATCCTCCTGCAAATAAGAATGGAAGTCGTCAGAGACAGCAAATACCTTGGGGACAGCGCGTCCGAGGCTCAAAAAATCTTGAGCAAGCCTCACAAAGCATCTTCCCTCGGCAGAATCTCTGACAAAAGTGCCTATGCATGAAAATGCCTCTCCATGCATCCTGAAATAAAGACGGTCGGATCCACTCCCCGTGATTGGCACCATCTTTATCACAGATTCATTATAATACTCTTCAAATAGATTTTTAAGAGCAATCTCGGCATTGAATACAATGGAATCAGTCATGATGATAATATGAATTTTTATAGCCTGAACGCCATAGATGTGTTAAATCGAACACAAAATTAATGAAAAATGTATGAATTTTCGCAAAAAGATTTGGAATAATTGCGAGAATTTTCTAATTTTGTGTGATAATCCTGTTTTGGCGATGCAAATAAAGACAAGAGTCGCGAATATGCAGGTTATATCTCAATAGGAATAAACAGAAATACATAAATTAACTCGTAGTTTAGACATGGCAACAATCGACAATTACAATTTCGCCAACAAGAAGGCGATAGTGCGAGTAGACTTCAATGTGCCTCTCAATGAAGACGGCACAATCAGCGATGATACCCGCATCCGTGGTGCCCTTCCTACACTCAAGAAAATCCTTGCAGATGGAGGATCGCTCATATTAATGAGCCACATGGGCAAACCAAAAGGAAAAGTCAATGAAAAGCTCAGCCTTTCACAGATCCGCGAGGCTGTGTCAAAGGCACTCGGTACGGATGTAAAGTTTGCACCCGACTGTGCAAAGGCTCAGGAAGCTGCAAAAGACCTCAAGCCCGGAGAAGTGCTTCTTCTTGAAAACCTTCGCTTCTATCCAGAAGAGGAAGGCAAGCCTGTAGGCATCGACAAAAACGATCCTGCATACGAAGAGGCTAAGAAAGAGATGAAGAAGAGCCAGAAAGAATTTGCAAAGACACTTGCAAGCTATGCAGATGTCTATGTCAACGACGCATTCGGCACAGCTCACCGCAAACATGCTTCCACAGCAGTCATCGCCGACTATTTTGATGCCAACGACAAAATGCTTGGTTACCTGATGGAAAAGGAAGTGAAGGCAGTAGACAATATCTTGAAAGACATCAAGCGTCCGTTTACAGCTATCATGGGTGGATCTAAGGTGTCTACTAAGATTGGCATCATCGAAAATCTGATGGACAAAGTTGACAACCTTATCCTTTGCGGTGGCATGACATATACATTCGCAAAGGCACAAGGGGGCAATGTAGGCAACTCCATCTGCGAAAACGACAAACTCGACCTTGCTCTCGACATCATTAAGAAAGCAAAGGAAAAAGGAGTCAATCTCGTTCTTGGCACTGACTGTGTAGCAGCAGACGCATTCAGCAACGACGCCAACACTCAGATATGCTCAGTTATGAACATTCCGGAGGGATGGGAAGGACTTGATGCAGGTCCGGACAGCATCGCAGCATTCCGCGAGGCAATCATCCCCGCAAAGACAATCCTCTGGAATGGTCCTGCCGGTGTATTCGAGATGGAAAAATTCACAGTAGGTAGCCGTGCGATAGCTGAGGCAATCGTAGAAGCAACCGACAACGGTGCATTCTCACTCGTAGGAGGTGGCGACTCAGTGGCATGCGTCAACAAGTTCGGCCTTGCAGACTCTGTGAGCTACGTATCTACAGGCGGAGGAGCCCTTCTTGAAGCCATTGAAGGAAAAGTTCTCCCCGGAATCGCAGCCATAAAAGGAGAATAATTTATAACCGGAGTGGACCTTGTCCACTCCGGACACATTACACCTAACTACCTTAAATATCCTAAGACAGCAAAAACTCAGACGGAAGCCCGAAATTTTATCAATCAGTTAAAACTTCGATTTATAGTTAATTAGCTTGGAACAACCAGAAAT